>QIFK01000179.1 GCA_003230615.1 Nitrosospira sp.
GACTCAATTTCCTTTTGCGCTTCTTCAATACCTTTCTGACGGGCTGCATCATCAGCGCGAACAACCCCCCCTGCTCCGTCAGATACAATTAACTTTGGGACTTCTTGATACATTTTCAGCCTGCTTCTGGCCTGGATACACTTCTCCTTCTTTTCTTTTATTTCAGCCTGTTGTTTCGCTTCGGCTTGTTCCTCAGCTTTAAGGCGTTTCTTGAAGTCATATTCCTTTTCAGCTAAGCTCTCGGGCGCTTTTACCTTTTCACCTGTAGACTGCTTATCAGAAGTGGGTTGCGCTGGCGCCGATTTGATTTTCAAGCTCTCTTCAGTCTTAGCTGCCCCCGGTGGTGGTAGCTGATCCGTATATTGGATATTGCCATTATGGTCCACCCATTTGTACATTTCTCCATTGGCAACTATGCTGAAAGCAAACATTAAAACTGTAAATACGATGCGTGGCATGGCTTTCTCCTGTAGTTAGCACAAGGCACTAACCACTGATATGTGGGCAATGAATAATCGTCAGCCCATCTTAGAAGACAATCTTAGTAAAAGCTGTAAAAAACATCTCCAGCTACTCTGAAAGTAACGGTTTTCCAAACTCTGGTCAATTAGATATACGGCACTAATATCCGTTATATTTAATAGTCCAAGTTGCCCTCAACCTCATGGTTTAGCTATAATGCCGCTTTGTAAGGGATCATTATCATGCGACTGGTTCAGAAAGCACTAACCTTTGATGATGTTTTGCTACTGCCTGCTCATTCTGTAGTTTTACCACGTAACGTTAATCTCTCAACCCGACTTACCCGCGCCATCTCTCTTAATATTCCATTAGTATCTGCCGCGATGGATACAGTTACCGAGGCCATGCTCGCTATTACCCTTGCTCAAGAAGGTGGCATCGGCATTATTCACAAGAATATGTCAGCCGAATCTCAAGCTGTTCATGTCGCTAAAGTTAAACGGTTTGAAAGTGGCATAGTAAAAGACCCTATAACTATTCCTCCTCACATGACGGTACGGGAAGTACTCAATCTTACCCGCCAACATAAAATATCCGGTTTGCCAGTTGTGGAAGGCTCTATGGTGGTTGGTATTGTCACTAATCGAGACTTGCGTTTCGAAACTAATCTAGACCAGCCCATAAAAAATATCATGGTACCAAAAGATCGACTAGTGACTGTAAAGGAAGGCACCACCCGAGAGGAAGCAATGGCCTTATTGCATAAATATCGGTTAGAAAGAGTGCTAGTGGTGAATACTAATTTTGAGTTGCGTGGGTTAATTACTGTCAAGGATATTACCAAGACGTCCGAACATCCAGACGCCTGCAAGGATGACCTAGGACGATTACGTGTGGGAGCAGCAATCGGTGTGGGCGAGGGTAGTGACGAACGCGCAGAGGCATTAGCCGAAGCGGGGGTAGATGTGATCGTGGTAGACACAGCACATGGTCATACTAAAGGTGTACTTGACCAGATACTATGGATTAAGAAACACCTGCCACATATCCAGGTTATTGGGGGCAATATTGCTACCGCAGCTGCCGCTAAAGCATTAGCTGACCATGGTGCTGATGGTGTAAAAGTTGGAATCGGTCCCGGCTCTATTTGCACCACGCGTATCGTTGCTGGTGTTGGAGTACCGCAAATTACTGCGATACAGAATGTGTCTACTGCTCTAAATGGAACTGGCATCCCAATGATTGCCGACGGGGGAATTCGCTATTCGGGTGATGTCACCAAGGCAATCGCGGCAGGGGCCAACTCAGTAATGTTAGGTGGTTTATTTGCAGGTACTGAGGAATCACCTGGTGAAATTGAGCTGTTCCAAGGACGCTCCTACAAAACTTACCGGGGCATGGGATCACTCTCTGCTATGCAGCAAGGTTCCAGTGACCGCTACTTTCAAGATACTGAGCAAAATGCCGATAAGTTGGTTCCCGAAGGTGTAGAAGGCCGCGTTCCATTCAAAGGCAGCATGATTTCAGTAATCCATCAGCTAATGGGAGGTATTCGTTCAGGTATGGGCTATTTGGGTTGCGAAACTATTGATGCGATGCATACAAAAGCTGAATTTGTCGAGATTACCTCAGCCGGTATTCGTGAATCTCACGTCCATAACGTGCAGATCACCAAGGAATCTCCAAATTACCATGTGGAATAGGGGTTAGCCCCTCAATGCACCAAAAAATCCTTGTCCTAGATTTTGGCGCCCAATATTCCCAGTTAATTGCCCGCCGGGTGCGAGAAACCAATGTCTATTGTGAGATTCACCCCTGTGATGTAACGACCAAATTCATCCACGAATTTTCTCCCAGCGGAATTATTCTCTCAGGCGGCCCCGCTTCCGTTACTAAAGAAAAAACGCCACGAGCTCCGCAAATTGTATTCGAGTTAGGTATTCCGGTATTAGGTATCTGCTATGGCATGCAGACCATGTCAGAACAACTTGGCGGTGCAGTTGAAACATCAAGCATACGCGAATTTGGCTACGCAGAAGTGCGTGTGAGAGGACACACTGCTCTACTGAAACACATTTATGATCACTCCAATACGAAAGGGCACGAATTTCTAGATGTGTGGATGAGCCATGGCGACAAGGTAACTACACTGCCTCCCGGTTTTAAGATAATGGCCAGCAATGCCGCTGCACCAATCGCTGCTATGGCTGACGAAACACGCAAATTCTACGGCGTGCAATTTCATCCAGAAGTTACTCACACTCCTCAAGGAAAAACAATTATCGAACGTTTCGTCCATGATATCTGCAGTATTGGCTACGATTGGAATATGTCTGATTATGTGGAAGAAGCGATTAGTAAGATCCGCTCTAAAGTAGGAAACGATGAGGTCATTCTGGGTCTATCGGGTGGCGTGGATTCAACGGTGGCAGCAGCTCTGATTCATCGTGCTATCGGCAAACAACTAACCTGTGTGTTTGTAGACAATGGCTTGTTGCGATTAAATGAAGCCGAACAAGTGATGAGCACTTTTTCCAGCAATCTTGGTGTAAAAGTTATACATGTGGATGCAAGTAAGGAGTTTCTTAAACACCTAAGAGGCATCACTGACCCGGAAAAGAAGCGCCGTATTATTGGACGCGAGTTTATCGAAGTATTTCAGCATGAGGCGTCAAAAATAGACAATGCTAAATGGCTTGCACAAGGAACGATTTACCCTGACGTGATTGAATCCGCAAGTATCAAGACCAAGAAAGCTCATACAATCAAATCCCACCACAATGTGGGTGGTCTACCTGATACATTACATTTAAGATTGATTGAACCACTACGTGAACTGTTCAAGGATGAAGTGCGTGAACTTGGATTGGCGCTAGGATTAGCCCATGATATGGTATTCCGGCATCCTTTCCCTGGACCTGGTTTAGGGGTGCGAATCCTTGGCGAAGTAACCCATGAGTATGCTGAGTTATTACGGCATGCTGACGCGATCTTTATCGAAGAATTACGTTCTGCGGGCTGGTATGAAAAAACTTCACAAGCCTTCGCTGTATTCTTGCCCGTGAAATCAGTAGGTGTAATGGGAGACGAGCGTACCTACGATTATGTTGTAGCGTTAAGGGCTGTTAAAACCCAGGATTTTATGACTGCAGACTGGGCAGAGCTTCCTCATGCGTTGTTGAGCAAGGTTTCCAGTCGTATCATCAATGAAGTGCGCGGAATTAGCCGAGTAGTCTATGATATCTCCGGCAAACCGCCTGCAACAATTGAGTGGGAGTGATCAAGCATATTTTTTGTACACTAGGAAAATTAATTAAACCTAGAAAGTAGCTGTGATCGTTGCACGTGCCGTAATAGGTGCACCAGGAGCAATATTATTATCATTATGGGCGGCTACAAAATAGTTTACATCAAATAGGTTTTCAATATTCACCTGAGCACGTAAATATTTGTTGATTCTTCCGTATAACGCTGCATCCACTCGCGCAAAGGCTGGCAGGGTAACTCTATTAGTAGTTGTAGTAAACATCTCACTACGCCCGATCACACCAAATGCAGCACCAAACCATGGCGTAAAATCATAACGGTTCCATATTGAGTACGTATGCTTAGGTAATTCACCCAAGGTTGCACCCGTAGTATCAAGCGTACCTTCCTGATAGGCATACGCCCCAATAATGTTCCAGGCATCTGTAATTTGGCCATTTATTCCTGCTTCTACGCCTCGAACACGCGTGCCTTTACCCAGAAAGCTTACACCTGCAATACCTGTAGGAAGAATCACATTGTCACGATCTAGCTGATAAAATGCAGTGGTCGCAGCTAAATTAGGAAGAATATCCCATTTTATACCAGCCTCAATATTGGTGAATTTTTCTGGCTCCAACGTCGCATTCGTTACGGTTATTGACTTAAGTTGATCTCCCGCTCGCGGCTGATGTGACAAACTGTAACTTCCATATATGGAAACTTGCTCAATTGGCTTGAATATCAGGCCAAATCTTGGGTCAATTAAATCATCCCTAGAATTTAGTTCCGGTTGGAGGAAATCTTTCCTCTTAAAGTCTACCTCGAATCTATTGTAGCGAACACCTAGGATCGCCTGTAGTTGCGGTAAGATCTCAATCTGATCTTGTATAAAAACACTTACCAAGCTATTTGAAACATGGTTGTTCGAATCTTGAAGCCCCCTGTTAAAAAATATTACAGGCGTTGCCGTGTTTGGGAAACTGGCAGATACAACCTCTGTTGTAGAGACGCCATTGAAATGACCTCTTAATCGTACTTGGTCGGTAACCTGTCGCCCTACTTCGACACCTGTTACCACTTTATGATTAAATCGCCACGTGTCGAATGTAAGCAAAAGATCCGTTTGATTGAAAAAGTTTTCCCGCTCAGTCGTATCGTTATAAGCACCAAGCGTTATCATTCCTACCGTGTTGACTGAACTACCTGCAAATATGTTCTGATAAAACTTATCGAAATTAGCGTAGGATGTACGGTTTCGTATAATCACATTATTATTAAATTTATGCTCAATAAGCATGCCAATAGACATAGCAGTCGTATCTGTTGGGCTACGGGCAGCAGGGCCACCAAAGAATGTCGAACGCTTCGTATTAAAAGGGTTTCCCATAAATGATGGAATCCCTCGATCGGCAATGCGCTCGTCATCAAACAGTTCCGTGTGGATAACAACTTTGGTACGGTTAGTGGGCTTAATTGTAATAGTAGGGCTCACACCGTAACGCTGAAGCTCAAAGCCGTCACGAAAATTCTCTGAATCTTCAAACAAACCATTGAGGCGAATGGCAACCATGTCATTGATAACATGTCCCACGTCCAGAGAAAATCGTTTATGGTCGTATGTGCCCGCTGAGAATTTAATCTCATGTATCGGGGCCCAGTTCGCCTCCTTACGGACTCGGTTGATCACGCCACCAGAACCACCACGACCAAAAATCATCCCATTAGGGCCTTTTAATACTTCAATCCGGTCGATATTGTAAAAATCTCGAAAATACTGAACGTCATCGCGTATACCATCAATATAGAAATCCCCAGTTGAGCGTTGACCACGAAAAACCACTGCATCACGATTGCCCTCCCCTGATGACACCCCTATACCTGGCACATAACGCATAGCCTCAGCCATACTAAGGGGTGCTTGATCCTGTAGCTGTTTTTGTGTCACAACAGTTATAGATTGGGGAGTATCACGCAACAGGGTGTTTGTCTTCATTGCAGTGGTACTTCTTGGAGCAAGATAGCGACTGTCCTTGTCTGCAGAAACTTGCATCATTGGTAGCACAGTTGGTTTCTTTGTAGACTTGGTTTCAGGTTTAGGTGCTTGATCTTTCCTCACGATGTACCCCTCAACTTGTGGTACCGCTTGTAAGCCACTTTCAGCGAGCAATCGATCTAATCCTCTCTTAACAGAAAACTTTCCATTTAACCCTCTTGTCGTAATCCCTTCTAATTCTGTAGCGTCATAGGAAAGACTAACCCCTGTTTGCTTTGTAAACTGATCTAGAGCATTTTTCAGCGAGCCCGCAGAAATGTTGTATATCTGTTCCGTAGTACCAGCAACGATATTTGACGCTGCAAAAGTATCGTAAGAAGAAACCATAGTGGTCACTCCAAAGCAAATTATTATGCTGAGAAATTCTGCTTTGAATGGAGTTTGATAATTATTGTAGCGGGTTCTGATATCAACACGTTTTCGTATTACATCAAAAAAAAGGATACCAATAATTTTACGCATAATTGCCTAGTAATAAGGTTAATTTCTAGTTAGTAAAAGATGCTGGCTTGCGTATCTATGCTAGCTGTCAGCAAAGCGTTCTTGCTTATATTCGTCGGAATTACAAAAATTTTCTGGCAGGAAATCTAATTCTGCATCATATAAGTGAAGAAACCGTCGAGTGAGCAAGAGCGCCAACCAGTATCTCCACTCCCACGCGGAAAGTAGACAGATTAGAACGGTCTAGCAATACGCAGGGCTTGCCTGTGTGCTTACAGTAGCGTTTCACAGTGAAATAAACTTCATGGTTTACGCAGTCAACTGGACAAACCACCATATCTGCACAGATAAGTGATTGGTGCAGATGAGCCATATCATCTTTCTGGTCACCACGATAAATAATTAAATTACCCTCAGAAGTTTCGACCAGA
>QIFK01000134.1 GCA_003230615.1 Nitrosospira sp.
CTATTTGTGAATTAGTCTGCCGGTACCTGTCATATAGGTATGTGCAATATGATAAGGAGAGTACTGTGCAGGCCCTCTTTAAAAAAATCATCCTAGCCACCGACTTTACAGACGCCTCTAAAGATGCCAGCTACCATGCCATGTTGCAGGCTCAAACCTACAAAGCAGAACTCAAGGCCTTGTACGTGTTTAAGCCAAGAGCGTTAGGCATTTCAGATGAGAACTATCTGCCTCAAGAAAGTTTTATATCGAATGAAGACACTAAAAAGACCCGGCAGCGAGGAGAGGATACCCTCAAAGAACTAGCAAAATTTCATGACCTAGAAGTTGAGACTATCTTTGCTGAAGGCCATCCTGGTCAGGAAATTGTCCGTATTGCCTCTGAACTTAAAACAGATTTGATCGTTCTAGGAGCACGAGGTTGTACAGGGCGTCGATATGTTCCCGTTCCTGGAAGTGTCGCGGAATACGTCGTAAAACACGCCTCTTGCGCTGTCTTAGCAATCAGGCAGAGCGATCTTGTTGATAAAGCCCACTTTCCACCTAAAACTGGATACCGCGCTCACAAGAAAAGAAGCGCCGCTGCCCTACACTTTTAGAAGCATAGAAAGATAACTCAGATTCTCCTAACTCTACACTCAAAAACGTCACTTCTTAGTCCCCGTTGATTGCCTTCTCTCTTTTAAAGTTGTTTGATTGGCATCATGGTAATCAAATACCGTGTTTCAATAGCCTTACTCGTCTGCTGGCTGAATCATGTGCGATTTTAACGTTGTTACACTTACAAGTGTTTAACAGAAAAAAGAAACTATAATTCGGCAGAGACACGGAACCTTAGTCTGTCGATAACAAATTAACTAGATATACATAATCTTCCTATGACTATTCTCGAAATATTCGGATGAGCTATTACCGACAGCATGTATTCTTCTGTGTTAATCAGCGAGAAGAGGGGGCATTATGCTGTAATGACCACAGTGCTCGGGCGATACGTGATTATGCTAAGGATCGTATAAAAAGGCTAAAGCTGGACCGCAAGGGGAAGGTCCGGATCAACATGGCGGGCTGCCTCGATCGATGCAATGAAGGTCCGGTGATCGTGATCTACCCAGAAGAAGTTTGGTATACCTACGTGGATAAAGAAGATATTGACGAGATCATCGAAGAACATCTAAGAAATGGGCGTGTAGTTGAGCGACTGAAAATTTGATACATTACTTTTTTCATATGGGAAGAACAACATTAATTTCATTTTGAGTTTTGGAATTGATTCGGCATATGTTTAGAAGGCATAATTGCATTACTAATGAGGGTTAGTTTAGATTTAACTACGGAAAAACTAAACAACAACTGAAAATATTAATGGAACAGGAAGGTGTTTAGCTGAAAATATACTTCAGCCCCTCCTTCAATTGTATTGTTAAACTCCTATATCCCCCAGAAAATTTTTATTGATGGTCCAGCAGGTAAACTCGAAACGGTTCTGGGCGAGCTGAATTCTGAGCATCGGAATGGCATCGCTGTCATTGCACACCCTCACCCGTTATACGGTGGAACCATGGACAATAAGGTAGTACATACCCTTTTTAAGGCCTTATTAGAACTAGGGTTTGTCACAGTTAAATTCAATTTCCGAGGTGTAGGGAAGAGCGAAGGAGTTTACGGAGAGGGTGTGGGTGAAACAGAAGATGTGATTACAGTAGTTGAAGCACTCCAAAAACAGTTCGATGCAAAGGCTAATAATCTACCATTATTGCTGGCTGGATTTTCTTTCGGCGGTACAATTCAGGCACATGTAGCACAAAACCTCAGGCCACAAATTCTGGTACTGGTAGCACCATCGGTGGGCCACCTTAATACACCACCCATTTCTGACTATGTAGTTAGACCATTGATCATTCATGGTGATCAGGACGAAGTGGTTTTGCTTAAAACTGTATTACATTGGGCCACTCCACAGGATCTACCAGTGGTCGTGATTCCTGGCGCAGAACACTTCTTTCACGGTAAATTGCGTATTCTCAAACGTGTCGTACTCGATTCGTGTCGATCTTAGTCGTTAGCAATCAGAAAAGATGTTATAGGGATTTTCAGATAGTTTCTGAAATTAGTTCCGAGCCGAAAAGTGATAAATACTTTGATTTCACCTACGTCAATATCCTAAGATGATATTTCTATTGGAATAAGACATATCCTTAAATGCAGCATATGTAAGATTACTTATTAAATGGGAAGATATAACGTAGACATCTGTTGTAGTGTTAGACCCGAATTAAATTCTACATAAGACAGTGATGAAAGTATTCTTTACAATTTTAATCTTGGCATCTGTACTGAGCAGCACGCCATCTTTTTGCCAGACGTTATCGGTTTGCTACCATGCTAATTGTTTCAAGAAAAAAACTTTTGAGATTTCGTCAAACACACGCGATCAAGTTTCGGCGTTTTTTGCATCAGTAACCTCTGCTGCCGATGAGCGTGAGGCTCTTCGTTATGCTGTACGTGAGTTATATTTGGAGGCGGCTAAATACAGTCCCATCGCCTCTGATCGTGGTGGTAATTTTAGTGATATTACAGCAGATGGACGTATGGATTGTGTTGATCACAGCAGAAATAACTTTACCTTCCTTACTTATATGCAACAGCAAGACTGGCTACAGTACCATCGAGTAGGCGAAATTGTTTGGCGTAATCCTCTGATTATTAATTTACACTACGCCAGTCAAATTCTTGATATCAACACTGGAGCTTCATGGGTAATTGATACATGGTTTCATGATTTTGGGGAATTAGCTGTAGTAATACCATACGAACAATGGAAGAACGGGTATTATCCGTGATTGCGGAAGGGCGAAACGGGCATGATGGAACTTAATAGTATACATCGACAAATTTCAAACTAAATTACTACCGGAGGACAGGAATAATTGGAATTATATGAATCTATGTTGTTCTGGTTTGCTAAAGAACTTATAAAAGTTATCTTGGGTCTGGGATTTATTTTAGGATGTGTCGTATTCTTGTCGTGGATTAAAAATGATGAGTAATCGAATTGCTGACAGGAGCTTTAATATGTTCTACTGTCATGTAGGCTTGCACTAAGAGAGACCACTCTTTTCTTATACAAAAGGCCCAGCTAGACCGTGATGTAATAATACAAAAGGGTTAGGTTCAGGAATTTTGTGGTCAGCGGCGTAAAATCTGTGCGGGCACTACGGGCACAATTGATTCCTTTTGTGCATCGGATTGAATCGCGTCCGTGCAACCACGGATAATCGAAGCATAACGGACGCATCCCTGTGTCTGTTTTTAAAGTGAAAGTAAATCTGCCCTAAAAAATACCAAAATTGATTCTGAATACCTCCAGCAGGCTTAATTTGGTATAACTAATCTGATCAATAGAGAGGGGCTGTTAACCCAATTGTTTTCTTCTGTGCATATTTCATATTGATACCCGTATTTTCCTATGGCAAGATGCAACGGGGATTGTTATACAGCAGCGTTAGCTTAGTAGAAGCAAGAGAAAGGCGTTTAGAAATGAACTGGCTCGAAAATATAGAACTATGTGGAGCGATTGTAACCCTAGAACCTCTCAACATGAGTCATGTTGAGCCCTTGAAGGCTGCAGTCATGGATGGAGAATTTTGGAAACTACGGTTTGCAAATGTACCTTCGCCAGATCAAATGGAAAACTATGTAATTGACGCTATTGAAGGTGCGAAAAAGGGAAATACCGCATTTGCTGTCAGGCTCAATGAAACAAAAAATATAGTTGGCACAACACGATTCTATAACGTTGATGAGTTAAACAAAAGGCCGATGCTTGGCTACACATGGTATGCAAAATCAATGTGTAGAACAGGCGTTAACAGTGAGAGCAAATTTTTGTTACTTCAATATGTGTTTGAGATAAAAGAAGCTATCGCGGTGGAGTTCAGAACACATTCTTTTAATGAAGTCTCTAAAGACGCAATTGAAAGATTGGGCGCAAAACAAGACGGAATTTTACGTAGTCATCAAATAATGGCTGATGGTTCAATACGTGATACCGTTGTCTATTCAATACTTCAGGAAGAATGGCCAATAGTTAAAAGCAACTTGCTGAGTAAGCTCAGTTAAAAAGTATAATAGGAGAAGGGTCTTCGGAAGCTGGTTATTTGAACTTGTTGAGGAACGTGCATCTTCATTGTCAACGTAAAGTTTTAAGTAATTCATAATGGCCATTCTAATTGGAAAATTTAGTTTATGGATCGACGAGAGATGATTGCCCTACTTGGGACAGCCGGAATAGATATGCTTATGGGACGCTCGTCCCACGAATATGGAAACAAGGAGGTAAATGCTGTATCGCTTTCTTGTGTCGCTACACCTCAACAGACTGAAGGCCCCTATTTTGTAGACGAGCGTTTATATCGTTCAGATATTCGGATTGATCCGTCAGATGGTTCGAAGAAAGAAGGGCTGTCGCTTGATCTTAAGATTCGTGTTTCTGTGGTTAGCAAGGTTAGTTGCGAGCCACTTGTAGGTGCTTTGGTAGATATTTGGCATTGTGATGCTGAAGGGGTCTATTCAGATGTTCTGGACCAAAGTTTTAATACGATTGGGAAGAAATTTTTACGCGGCTATCAAATTTCAGATGCCACTGGTAGCGTGCAGTTCACTACAATCTATCCTGGCTGGTATGAAGGTAGAACGGTTCACGTCCACTTTAAGATCAGATCAAAGCAGAAACCTGCGCAGGGTTACGAGTTTACGTCACAGTTTTATTTCCAGGATTCAATTACTGATCAAGTGCATGCAAAGCAGCCATATATCAAAAGGGGGCATCGTGCACCGAGGAATGAAGGGGACAGAATTTTTCTGGCTGGTGGCGATCAGTTGATACTTGCACTTATTCAGACAGATCATGGTTATGCTACGACGTTCGACGTCGGGCTTGTGATGGACTAAGTTAGCGTTCTTGTTACCACTTCATTTACCACTATCTTGCGCTGATGCTGCTTGTCCATTATTCGGTACGTTCTAATCATCCGCCCGACTAGCACGACCAAAACGGCGAAAATCTATTTAACACTTTTCATCATGTTGTAAGCCGTGAGAGTTGGCGGCCTCTATGATCCTGGTAAAACCTAGGAAGTGAATCATGGTTTGTTGATACGGTTGAGTTGTAGTGGTGCTTGTATAATTTCGGGTATAATAAAAAGTTTGTATCAGCACTACTCAGGCGAGAGGAAGAGCCACCATGACTTATGTTGTAACCGAAAGCTGTATCAAGTGTAAATACACAGACTGTGTAGATGTTTGCCCGGTGGACTGTTTCCACGAAGGTCCCAATTTTCTGGTGATTAACCCAGAAGAATGCATTGATTGTACCTTGTGTGTGGCAGAGTGTCCGGTGGAGGCAATTTTTGCCGAGGACGATGTACCAACGGAGCAACAGCATTTTACAGCACTCAACGCCGAATTATCGAAAGTTTGGAAAGTCCTCATTGAGAAAAAGGACGCTCCGTCTGATGCTGACGACTGGGTGGATGTGGCTAGCAAATTAAATTTGTTGGAACGTTGATCTTATAGTGGTAGATTGCTCCACCGCATGTCTTCCATCCATGAATTTCCGCAAGTCGCCCTCACTGAAGTTTTTTCGTACCTTTCTGCTGGGCTAAAGGCTAGTGTTACAGTCGTCACCCCCAACCGACGGCTTGCATTGGTGCTTAAACGCGAGTTCGACAGTACCCAAGTTGCTCAGGGACGTACCACCTGGGGCACACCTGATTTCCTTCCAATCACTGCATTTATTGAACGAGCCTACGAAGAAGTACTTTATTCCAAGCACGCAACCAAATTACCCATTTTGCTTTCTCCCGAGCAGGAGCAGGCTTTGTGGGAAGATACCATTCACCACTCTGATACAAAAGTTTTACTTGCTGTTCCAGAGGCCGCACAGCTTGCGCGCGAGGCGTGGCAGCTTATTCACGCATGGCAACTCATTCCACAACTTAAGAATTTTCCTTTAAATGAAGATGGTAAGGTCTTTCAAACCTGGTCGCAGAGCTATGAGGGCTCCACATGGCGTGAAAAGCAAATCGACAGCGCACGTATTTGTGATCTGGTAATCGGATTATGGAAATACGCTGAAGTCAAGAAACCAAAACGTCTGGTTTGCTACGGTTTTGACATTGTTACCCCGCAGCAGATGGCATTGCTGACCAAACTTGTGAAATCCGGTTGTGAGGTAATGATGACGCGGCCACAGTCGCAACTTCGATTACGTAATGGCAACGTGCAGCGTATCAGCTGTGAAGACAATCGTGATGAAATTTACCATGCTGCGTTGTGGGCACGGGCACGAATTGAGGCTGACAGTACAGTACGTATTGGTGTTGTTGTTCCAGAGTTTACCAAGTATCGCAGTGAGGTCTTGCGTATCTTCAGCTCTGTGATGGAGCCCGATGTCCAGCAGGCGTTGCCGGGATCAACCCGTTTCTTATTTCCCTTTAACGCTTCGCTTGGCAAAATCCTGGTTTCGTATCCACTTGTTAGCACAGCGTTCCTAATACTCGAACTAGCCGGAAAGGAGATTGAATTTGAGCGTGCGAGCCATATGCTTCGGTCGCCGTTTATTGCCGGTGGGGAGACTGAAATGGCAAATCGTGCGCTGCTCGACGAACAATTGCGCAAGCAAGCCGAACCAAGGGTTACGCTCGAACAGTTACTTATGCTAATCGAGCGTAAACATAGTAGAACAAATTGTTCAATCTTCTTACAGCAGATATCTGCCCTTGCAGAATTCCGTAAAGCAAATTTGTTCGGTCTACAGGCACCATCGGTTTTAGCCAGGACTATCTCCGGAGTGCTTCGGACTTTCGGTTTTCCAGGTGAGCGGGTTCTTGACTCCTCGGAATATCAGATTCTGAAAAAATGGCACGAAGTTGTCGCTGAGTTTGCGGAACTTGATCGTGTTGTTCCTCGAATCGGATATATTGAAGGGGTATCACGCCTACATCGTATGGCAGCAGAAACACTTTTCCAGCCAGAAACGCCCGATGTTCCAATCCAGATCTTGGGCGTGTTCGATGCTGCTGGCATGGATTTTGATCATCTATGGGTGATGGGATTGTCAGACACAGTGTGGCCGTTCCAACCGCGCACGAATCCGCTTCTTTCGATTGAGCTGCAGCGTTCAGCAAAATTACCGCAGGGGTCCGCTACTGAGTCGCTTGAGCTCGCACGTCGTTTTACTGGTGAATGGTTGTACAGCGCGGATGAAGTTATCCTCAGTTATCCACGGTATGGCGATGAACATGACGACCGTGAACTTACTCCCAGTCCATTGATCACAGACATTG
>QIFK01000030.1 GCA_003230615.1 Nitrosospira sp.
ATCTATTCGTCAATATGTATATATCTCCAGAAACAAATAGCTTTGATTAAAGCTATTTACTATTCAGCACCTACGCATAAAGTTCACTTCTTGGGTCTTATATTTGTTTTTTTAGCCTCTTTGAACTTCAAATAAGTCATAATTTTCTACTCCTTTAAATTCTTTAATGCCTAACTTAGTTCTCAAAATGTACTATTTTTTTCAAGTATATGAAAAAAAACAAAAAATATATATTTCGCAGATGCACTATTAAAGTAAATTTCAGTTATTCCGATAAATTAATAGCGTATTTAATATTGATAATCTTTGATAATTAGGAAGGTCCTAACAGTAGAAGTACTAAAGAAAAAACCAGAACTTAGCATGACTTTATATGCGTTAAAAAAATTGAATAAGTCGGCAAATATATATGACTAATTGAGCAGTTGTGTTTCTTGGTTTTTAAAAGTTTGGGATCTACATACTATTGTATTGTGAAAACTTATTCTTAGTTACCCTTAGCGTGTCAATTACCGCGCCTAAATTCTGTAAAAATTTACTAACAACTAGAAATCTATGTGTTGTAAGAAGAGTTAAATAAATGGGATCAACGAATGAAATTCTAACTGGAAATGCCAAATTGCTTAAATCCAGAGCAAGCAAACTTTCTATTGCTGGCGTTTGGATTTCAATTGGTGCAATTATTATTGCAACTATTACCACCGGCTATCTTCAGGCTAATGAGATCAGTTTAGAAAGTGTAATTGAGGCTCAAAAGAATAACGCTTCACTCTGGCTGCTTAATACGATGCCTTTTGTGTTCGGTTTTTGGGGGCAATATGTTAGTTCGATGATAGCCTTTGAAGCAAGTGCCATGGTGGTTGACCAGACTAATGATTTACGTGCTCAGGCTGCAGTGTTTGAGAAACAGGCCCTGCGTGGCACTACTTACGACACGCTTACTGGATTGCCTAACAGAATATTACTAGTTGACCGATTAGAACAAGCAATTAATACTGCATCGTTTGAGAGAAGCAAAATTGCGATCCTGGTCGTGGATATAGACCGCTTCAAAGATATTAATGACACACTCGGTCACAGTACAGGTGATCGCGTCATCAGACAGATTTCCCAGCGCTTACGTAAAATCATTCCAGAACCTAACACCGTAGCGCGACTAGGCGGAGACGAATTTGGAATTATACTTAAAAAATTTGGCACTAAAGAAGATGCTGCCGAGGTAGTTCAGACAATCAAAGAGACTTTGCAAGTTCCCCTGAAACTGGAGGGAGTAAGGCTAGACATTGACGCAAGTATAGGCATCACTTTGTATCCAGAACATGGAAAAGATGCGCAGATTTTACTACAGCGCGCTGATGTCGCCATGTATCAAGCCAAGCAGAAACATTGTGGATTCATCATGTATACCACTACATTAGATAGGTGCAATACACGCCGCCTAACGCTCATGGGAGAGCTTCGCGAGGCAATCATTAATAATGAACTGGTGGCATACTATCAACCCAAGATTGATATTAAAACCGGCAAAATTAAAGAGCTGGAAGCTCTAGTACGATGGAAGCATAAGGTTCATGGTTTGGTACAGCCCGATGATTTCATTCCAATGGCGGAACAAACAGGACTCATTAAACAACTTACACTATGGATACTGCATGAAAGTTTGATGCAATGTGCGAAATGGAACGATGAAGGGCTCGAATTGATGGTTTCAGTGAATCTATCGGCTAATGATTTAATGGATATAGAGTTTCCTGAAACAATCACTCGGACATTGAATGCTCACAATGTGTCACCCGAGAAGCTGCTATTAGAAATTACTGAAAGTTCTGTCATGTTAGATCCGAACCGAGCATTGGAAGTCCTAACTAATTTGTCGGCTTTGGGAGTACGACTTTCCGTAGATGATTTTGGAACCGGTTATTCGTCTCTGTCCTACCTTAGTAAACTTCCCGTAAGTGAGTTGAAAATCGACAAGTCTTTTGTCATGGGCATGGAAAATAACAGCAACAATACTGTAATTGTGCAAGCCACGATTGATCTTGGTCATAATCTTGGGCTTGAAGTAGTTGCTGAAGGTGTGGAGACAGCCTCGTCTATATCCCTTCTACAACCATTAGGTTGTGATACTTTGCAAGGATACTATTTTACCAAACCACTTAGTGCTCAAGAATTTAACACTTGGCGTAGTCAAAACATAGCAACTGGACGTATACGAAAAAAAGGAGGACAACTATATATGATGCTTCCTGAAAAGTAACAAAGCTAAGACCTATGTAAAATATTCAAATAAACCCATTCACGACAGATAAAGTTTCGAGTAAAAACTTCGTACTCTATTACATTTCAAAAGCGGACATTCACAGATTCTTCTTCTGGAAAAAGTTTTTCGCCAAAATTGGGCAAGAGAGAGGGGTAGGTGCTACATGGAGGGGGGTGAGTTAGTTCTAGACTAGGGTATGCCACAGCCTAAACTATAAAAGCTGCATGAACACCAATATATTCATAAATAGTATGTACTGCATCTTTAAATATCGCGGTAACTTTATTTGGTGTGTCAACTTGCCTACCGCCAGTCTTTTGTCCACGCATCGTTGCTTCCTCGCATTATCTACATACGTCTATTATAAATCGGCAAGTTAGTAGGAGCTAACTTTACAATTTATGCATGGTAGTCGAAATATTGTTTACTGGTTATATTGGTATACTTGCATTTTTAGTCTAGTTAAAAAACTTAGTATACCGATTTATATCTGGTGAGTTTTTAGTCAACTTGTATCATTCACCATGCCTTGATGAGATGATAGATAACTAGAATATAACTGGGTACAATGCAGATATTTATTTTGATACTGCTGACTGTTGCTAGCGGTAGTGCGATGGCTGAGTGGGTTCCTGTTGGTGGGAACGACAGATTCATCCTCTACTCCGACCCCACCACCATTAGCAAGTCTGGCAACATGGTAAAAATGTTGCGTCTGACTGACTTCAAGGTGGTGCAGGGAAACATCGGCGAACATTACATGTCAACGAAGAGGCAAGATGAATATGATTGCGTGAGAGAAAGGCGCCGAATAATTTTTGTAGCTGCCCATTCTAAAAAAATGGGAGAAGGTTATGTAGTTATTAGAGTAATAAATAAACTTGACGACTGGAAACCAATCTCGTCCGGCAGCCAAGGTGAAGCAATGTGGGAATTCGCCTGTGGAAATTGATTGGATAATAGGAGAATAAGATATGAAAAATTTATATTTTGCCGCTTTGCTTCTTATTTCATTTAACGTATCGGCTCAATCAAAACTTCCTCCCATGTCAGAACTTCCTCCCACCTCAGGACTTCCCTCCATGTCAGAACTTCCCCCCAAACATCCGGTGACTAACAGTACTGATCGTTCAAAGCCTGGCCTTGTGATCGATGGAGACAAGGCTTATCAAACTCATCCGGGAACTAAAACTAGAGACTACAGTAAGCCTGGATATGTTAAAGATAGTAGCGGGATTCTAAGGCCCACTCATCCAGGGACTAACAGTATTGATCGTTCAAAGCCTGGCATTGTGTGGAAAGGACATAAAGCTTATCTAACTCATCCAGGTACCGACTCACCAGATTACAGTAAGCCTGTATATGTTAGAGATAGTAGCGGGAACGGGGTTCTAAAGCCTATATCTAAGGACTAACAGCATTGATAAGGTAGAGTAGGGTTGTTCCAAGCTAGGGGTGTTTCCTACCATTAATCTAACTCTCTAAGGTTTTTTATCTTACGATAGCTGTGTTTTATACCTTTTTTATAACCAAAGAAGGCTAATGAAGCTCCCACACCATATAAGATAGCAGTGAGAAATATTGCGATAGTTAGAAACCATAGGCCTCTTTTGGCTTTTTCAAGAGTTAAATTTTGCTTGGTAAGTTCTTTTTAAGTGTTATTGAGTTGCCCCTCTCTACTAAGCTTTTCACGTTCTTCTATTAATGTAGACCCTGATGGATTGTTCTCTATAAGCCCATCCAAAGGTTTTTTGTGCATCATATCTACCTGTAAGGCTGCCGTGACCAATTCTACTTTTTCAAACATGTCAGTTGTGTAGACAGTCAAGATCGTTACTGCGGTCGCTGGACCAATCATAATTATTAATCCGAACGTAGAACAGAATTTGTAAAAATTGTCAGTAGTAGGTAGGAACAAAACCATAGTTATCAGCCTGTAGCATAAATGTTTTCACTTTAACTTCTCTTAAGACTAAATGGATAGATTAATATTTATATAACGGATAACCGAGGAGAAGCTGAGCGTAGAACTTGCTTCTGAACGTTCACTTAGTGTTAAAAGTCACATTTCTATAAACTCCAAGTGAGGTAAGTCTATTGGTACATTTGTTGGTACATAAAAAACGAATAATCATTGGCACATTGAAAACTAACAGTTTTTAGAGTAGCTTAGAACATGGTTAGTAGTTTGTATAAAAAAACCACCGCCATAAGAATGAATCATCCCATAAGTCAAATTATCGACGGGTCTTTTTATAAATTCCTTTGCCAGAATTGGAATAAGATAATATGGGTAGGTACTAAATTGATGGGGGTGGGCCAGTTCCGCACTAGTTGTATACTTCTAAGATGATATTGTCATTGGACGCGGCATTACACTCAGAAATTAATAAATACAAAAAGACGATGCGCTACAATACGCTAATTAGATTAATTTGTTGGTTCGAGTTCAACCAGTCCCTCCAATGTAATTAATACTGTGGGTAATTTATCGGCGTGCCATCAGCGCAATTCTTCACAATGAAGGAACAAGTTTATGGTCTGGGTATTTCATTCTAGAGGAATAAGACGATAACCTTCATTTTTGCTGTTCCATGATACGAAAACACCTTTAGCACTCCTTAGTAAAAATGGAATGTCAGAACCTACGGTGCTTTCTGCAATTGGTTTGGCTGGCAACCAGCTCTGCCCCATATCGATCGACTTCATAACCAGAAGTTGCATCTTGGTCCCGTCAAATTCAGTCCACGTTAGGAAAACGCGCTTCCCATCAGCCATGATGTCCGAATGACCGGGCATATTTTCCGGTGTGCCGAACGATAACGGATTTGAAAAATGCCGACCCTGGTTGGATGAATAGGCATAGAATAATCCTTGACGGATGCTGCCTTGTGTAAACCAGGCTATATGAAATCGTTTATTGTCACTAATAGAAATTGCAGGACCTTGTTCCGGGCAGCCTCTGATCTTCCATTTATCAAAGGTAACGCGCCATGGAAGTGATTCTTCTCCTTTAGGTCGCATTTGGAGAAGACCATGATCACGGATATTGTCTTGATAAATGAAGCGCGTAAATAGAATAGGTTGGTCATCGTTATCAAAAGCTACGGCAATGCGACAACATTCGCACAGAGTGTTTTTTGCTACCCTCTGATTAACAAGATTAGAACTACTCTCGCTGCCAATCATTGTGGAATAGACTGAGAACCCTGGTTTCCTCCAGTCGGTCCGATCACGATCATCAAGCCAGAAAACATAAACCTGACCAGATGGACTCAAGGCAAGTCGTCCTAGATAAGAAATTGCTTCAGGTGCTTTCTTACTCAAAAGAATTGGTATTGAGAAACTACGACCACTATCATTGGATATGCTAAGAAGTTGGCTCGTCGTATGAGCAATTACAGCCGTATAAATAACGAAGATACGGCCTGAATGATCTATAACGATGTCAGGACGATTTTGCCTGCTTACCTTGATACGTTGTGGTTGTCTATTGATGCGTACAGGTGCACTGAAAGTTTTGCCTAGATCAATTGAATAATCTACATAGATAAACTTTTTTTCTGGCACGATCCGCCACAATCGTTCATCCGGACCAAAAGTAGCAGTAACACGCATACCCCCACCTTGAGGGTAGTGTGTGTAATCAGCTGTACCACCTTTGAGAGTATCATTATCGCCATAGCTAGCCGTGCTAAATACCATTGAACTGGCTAGCAATATAAAACTGAGTAGCAGATTACTACTTAGGAGGAAGCATCTCAAGAAGTTATTCTCAGATTTTATACCGTGAATTTGAATGGTGTATTCCATGATTCGACTATCAAGAAGATTCGTCCAGATAGATCTTAAAAAATACAATTACTGTTTATGAGTATTCGCGTTCAAAGGGATCTAATACAACAACGAAGCGAAAAGTAATTCGATAATCTGGATCTGTTTGAAAACCGTTGGTGTCTTTCACTATCGGTGTTCCGACCGATAAGGCAGTATTCCAGTTGCTACCACCAGAATATCTGATTCCCGGTGAGATATAAACAATACTACCTCCTGAATTGGGGTCACGCACGCCATGGGTTTCTATGTAGTCTTGCCAGGCACCATTTATTTCCAGAATGCCTGTCCATTGGGATTGATTGCTAGAAGAGAAAAGAGCATCTCTTGCTTCGCCAACAAAAGCATAAGAAAGTGCAAAATTATATTCAAAAATATCACCAAGATCGGTACTTCGTGCCCCTGAAGTTGCGACGGTATAGAGAACACTCGAATCAAACGAGAACTTTCCCATAGCACGTGTAAAGGAAAGGCCGGCAGATGGATTCCATGAACCACCGCTTGGTTGAGAGTGTACTTCAAACAGTTCACCAGCCTTATCACGTTGGCGAGTGGCGCCAGTTGGGGTTTTAAGGCCCACCACTACTGATAGATGATTTAAATCATCCTCAGAACGGAAGATGCGGTATTGGCCAAAGAAGGAAACACCTCCAAACCCATCAGGATTGCCCTGGTCATGAAATTCTTCACCATGTTCATGTGCTGTTAGCACATCATCACGTCGCACATAAGAAAATCGAGTGCCCAATGTCAAATCGT
>QIFK01000001.1 GCA_003230615.1 Nitrosospira sp.
TCTCTTTCTTCAATGACAGTTTCACCACTCTAGGCACATACCAAAAAATCAGTGATTATACATGGACTAATCCCCCAGCCCCCTCGTGGGACCAGGCTAATGTGCAGTGGAACAGTGTAAGTAATCAGTCGTTCTTTCCCTCTGTTGTGGCAGGCAATCAAGTAGGCTTTATTGAAGTGCTTTTGAACACAACAATCAATGAACAGTCGCTTGATTTAGTTGGGGCTGATTCCATCACTAACGCTGCGCCGGCAATCTTTACTGTCACTAATCACAACCTCGAAGTAGGGCGGTTCATTCGGATTGATAACACTAGAGCCTTCCCTGTCTCAATAGCAGCAGAAAGCCTAGGGACGGCCATCTCTGGAACAACCACCTTTAATTGTGCTATAGCAAACAGAGGGCTTGTCCCGGCAACTGCGGTAATTACATTAGGGGCAATAACTTTCACTGATGTAGGCGATGGTTCTTTCTCTTTCAATAGCACTACGGCGGGTGCTTCAGGTGTGATTAACTATGACAATGGGTTTATCACTCTCACCTTTACCGCTATCGGGGCTAACACAGCCGTAACAGTCAACTATGATTACAACACCATCAACACAAGGCCATTTGAGCTTGTGACATCCGATGCAAACACTTTCAGTCTTCAGCCGTATCAAGCGGATGTCGTAGCGGAAGCAATCGGAACAACAACTGCAAATAGCACGAGCTTTTCAGATACATTAGATAACATTCCTCTTGTGGCCGGTACCGTGAAAATCATCATGGGGACCAACACCTTTAGAGACAATGAAGATGGCACGCTTGATGGGGGTAATGGAACCTCTACAATAGATTATGTCACAGGTGAGGTTGTTCTAAATTACCTTCTGTTGGCAGGTGCTACGGCAGTGACGGGAAGTTACAGTCACTTATCCGACAATGAGAATGTCTTAGGCTTTGGTGGGGGGGCTAATTACGACGGCACAGGTGAGATCTCAGTGATCAACAACATCAACATAAAATCTAAACGGTTTAGTCCCTTTCTAGATAAAGCATCTGACTTCAGGCTAAAGTTCGTTGATTTGCTTCTTGCTAGAGGGCGCGGCTCTTTTGAGATAGATACCTTTGTAGATCAGACGAATTCTCAAGAAGTCAACACACTCACAGTCTCTACGGCTAATGAGGGTGAGAGCACCTTTTCCTCAGAAAAGATCTGGAAGAAGGTTTATGTCAATACCACGTCGAACTTTATCCAGCTACAGATGACACGGTCTAAGTTTCAGATGAGCAATCCCATAGATTACAGGACTAACTGGGTTCTTAACGCTATGATACTCGATGTTGAAGGCGCAGGGAGGCTCAAATGACCTTTGAACCCGGGAACACACTTGATAATCATCTTAACGAGCAATTTGACCTGCCGGAAGAAATCGAAGAACGGTTCCAAACGCTCAAAGATACTCTTGAAGATCATGCTAAGATGATCAATCGGAAGGACACGGGCCAATATGAAACCCTAGAAACAAACATAAACCAGACCTTCCCCGGAGCCAATCCCCAGACTAAAAGAACAGTACTTAGAACTGTAGTCGATTTTGGCGCTCTCCCTAACAATGCAACTAAAACAGCACCTCACAATATCACGAACATTTCTAACATTACATTCACTAGGATTTACGGTACTTCAACACAACCGGGGGTCTCCGGGATACCATTACCCTTCGCAACGCCTGTAGCATTAAACAACAACATATTACTTCAAGTTGACTCGACAAATGTTAGAGTTGTTACGGGTGCAAATTATTCAGCGTTTACTCGTACTTTCATAATTGTGGAGTATGTGCGTAGTTGACTCTAATGCAAAAAAAGATTTTACTAAGAAAAAACACCCGAGGCAATGATCATGTCGTCACTACTTAACTTCTTATCACCAATAAGCAACTTATTTCCGAAGGGCGCTCAAAGAGGCATCAGCGAATTCTTTGGAGGTAAAAAGGGAGGATTTGAGCAATTTCCTACAATGGGACCCGAACAACAACAGCTCCTCCATCAGATCCTAGGAATTGGAGGAGAAGGGTTACAGCAGGGAGGCGACGTTATCAGTCAACTCCTTGGTGGAAATCAGCAATTTTTAGAGCAGATGCAGGCACCTGAGCTTCGAAGGTTCGAGGAACAAATTATTCCGCAGCTCTCAGAGCGTTTTTCTGGTGCAGGTGCAGGTTCTCAAGGGAGCTCTGCGTTTCAACAAGCGCTTGGAGGTGCTGGTGCTGATTTGGCTGAGCGGCTTGCAGGACAGCGAGCACAATTAGGACAACAAGGGCAGCTGAGTGGGCTGCAGGGCCTTATGCAGCTGCTTGGGCTAGGCGTAGGTACTCAAGAGTTCGGAACTTCCTTTAGACCAGATCAGCCCGGGTTCCTGCAAGGGCTCGCCGGGGGTATTGGACAAGGCCTTGGAGCAGGGGCATCGGGATTGTTTTTAGGAAGATAAAAAAAGGATAAAACTATGTCGCTAACTATTTTACCTCAACAACCTGGAATTGGAGCACTCCTTGGTCAGGGGGTTGGTCAGGGGCTTCAAGAGGGGATAAAGCAATTTCTGACTAACAAGAGAACGGCGGAGGGTCTTGAGTCAGCTGGGATTGCTCGTGAACAAGCCAAGCAGCTTTCTAAGCTTCCTCCTGATTTACTACAACTTTTTATAAAATCAAAACTCGAACCACAAGTGGCGCGCGCAAAAGCAGAAGAGAGATTAGGGTTAATAAAGAAACTTTTCCCGGAAGAAAATGCAACGGAAGCAGGAAAGGATGTTGCGTCAGGAAATGTAGGCGTGCCTCAAGCTTCTCCTCAGATGAATGAACAAGCCATAGCAGCTGTTAGCTTATTTGAGCCTCAAACCGCAAGAGTTTTAGAGTCACAGCGAAAGTTAGGTATTCAAGAACGAAGAGCGACACATAATGACAGTAAAGAATTCTTTAACAAGACCGTCTCTGCGGCTGATTCTGCACAAGATACCTTGGAGGCATTGGATCTACAAAAGCAGGCTATAAAAAGTGGCGAGTTAGGTCGATTGTCCGCTCCTGCATTAGCAAATGCTGTTGGACTAAAGTTCATTAAAAAATTTGCAGAAACTCCAACGTCTAAAGCTTTTAAAACAGCATCAAAACAGATGTTTACCGAGGCAAAAGATCTTTTTGGAGCACGCCCTCTCGGGTTTGAGATTCAAATGATGAAAGAAATGCAAGCGGAAATTGGAGTGAGAGAAGATGCTAACTTAGCTACTATTTCTACACTGGGGAAAAATGCTAGGCTGAAGGGGCTAAAAGGAGAGATAGCAAGACAGATCACAGGGGCCAACGGAGGGCTTAGACCCGCTAACTTTGAAGATATTGTTAACCGAGAGTTCCAAAAGAAACGTGGAGCTATCAAAAATGATTGGGCTGCTGAGATGTTTAATGCTGGATTTGCAAAAGGAATATCACCCACAGAAATCAAATTACAGCCAGTTCCATCTGGCACGCCTGTAAACGAAGCCATGGCAGACCTTATTCTGTTTAAGGCCAACAATAGTGTTAAAAACGCTGAGCAGCTAGCAAAACAACTAGGATATCAATTTTAAAATGTCTATTTTTGCACAACGGGCTCAATTAAGTGGCTCTCTTCAAATAGAAGAATCTGAAGAAGAAGTTGGTATACAACCCCCTCAGCAACAAGCGTCTGTCTTTCAACTGGCGTCAGATCGTGCAAAGATAAAAGAAGAGGGCGTTGCTGAGATAGAGAAGCCTGAGATAAGCAGAGCTCGTTCTCTAATTTCAGCTCCCGTTAAGGGAATATCCAAGGAGCTTATTAAACGATTTGGGTTTGAGTCTCCTCATGAGGCCATTAAGCGCCTTCAGGAAACCCCTTTTCAGACTCGTGAACAGCAAGTTGATGTAGAGACAAGGAAATTGCTACCCACTAAAGATAAGTTCATAGAAAACACCTTGGAAAAAGCCGGTAAGCTAGGAGTGCAGTTCTCTGCTGGCGGTATTCCTAATATAATACGCACAACACTGGCAGCAACTGTCTCGGAAGGATTGAAAGCTGCAGGCGCACCTGAAATAATTCAGGACATTGGAGAAGTTGCAACATTCATAGGACCGGGATTAGCGAAGAAAATAACGGCAACTAAAGCCCAAGCTCCTCTTGTTGACTTTGCGCGCAAAATGGGATTGTCTGAAAAAGAAATCACTCCATTGATTCAGGGGGAAGGCAAACAAAAGTTTCTGGCTTGGGCTGCAAAAAAAGGAGGAAGGGCACAGCGAGCTCTTCAGAAAAGTTATGAGGCGACTGGGAATGTTTATGATGTCATACGAGCCTCTCCGGAGGCGCTTAAGCCTCTCGAAGAAGGTTCAGCGCGTAACATCATTCAGAAGATGGAAAAAGTCCTCTTAGAGTCGCCTTCTGCTCAAAGAAATAAGATTGCTCAAGACTTTACCGACTTGAAATCAGCTCCTTTAACGGTCGATAGTCTCATTAATTTCTTTCAAGATGTGAATAAGACATTGGGACCAAAGATTGGCAAGCTATCACTGATCAAAGGACCAATAATTGAAGGGATGAAAGAACTCTCTCCGAAACTGGCCGAAGATTTCCAGCTCACGAATCAATTGTTTGCCAACAGAGCTAAGTTGGCGCAACGCCTCAAACCAACTCTTTTTTCACAGGTTATGAAAGGCATTCAAGCTGTGAAGTTAGCAACCGGGTTGGCGATGGGAAATATCCCTTTGTTATATGAAACAGTAGGAGAGAGCGCTGGAAGAATTGCTGCGCGCGAACTTCTAATAAATCCTCGTTTGCAAAACTTGTCACGTCAAATGGGAGTCGCTCTAAACAAAGGAAAGTTTGGCATAGCAACAAAAATTGCAGATAAAATGGCAACACTGTTTAAGCCAAAAGACCCAACACTTTCGAAAGAACTCAAGAAAGCTGACTTTAGAACTCTCCGGCAACAAACCAAAAAAGGGGAGCAAGAATAAGAATTAAAACGATTGCCATTTATTCCTCTAATAGTGAAATTGCTTTTTTTAACAAAGTAATGATATCTGAATTGGAAAACAGCGAAGGTTCCGGCAAAGGGGAATCAGATGATGAAGCATTCGTAGTAGGATAGTCGGTAGAAGATGCGCATGGTGTTGTTTGTTTATTCACGTGGTCAAAAAAATTAAGAATCTTACTGGGATAAACAAACCATCGGTTGCCAATTTTGTAACAACAATTTTTTGTAAAACTAAGATTGACATAGATTAAATTCTGAATAGTTGACATCCGAATTTTTGGATGCTTTGCGGAAAATTCCTTTAGTGATATAAGGTCTTTATGTGTTTCGTACATGAAATACTCCTAGTGGTAAAGACTGCAATCTTTATCACTTTTTTTTGTGTTGATTAATATTTTCTCTGAGCAGAAAGCGAACAAAAGCGCTCACACTCATCTTACGGTGAGCCGCCGCTATCCGCGCTTCATCAAAAAGCCAGACAGGCAATTGCATTGTGATCTTCTTGTCTGTTGTCTTATCTTGTGTTTCCATATTTACCTTATATACTATAACCTGTGGATTCTTTGCAAGAATTAATCCCGATCTATTTCAGGGTCAGGAATAAATACATCTTCGCTATCTTGTTGTTTCCCAAAAACAATCTCCTTGAAATAGCATCCCACTAAAATCAAAGCAACGAGTCCAAAAGAACTTCCAAGTATTATTATCATATCATTCCCCTCCTATTTCCTTAATTTCTTCATTATTAATAGCTTCGTAACTAAACTTTTCTCTGTGGAGCTTTTCAAGCATTTCTTTTCGTGTCTCATTTTATTTCTTGCTTTCCTGTTCAAGTCTCTTAAACAGATATCCTTCAATTATTGAGATCCTTCGATTACTTTCAGAGATGGTCTCGGTAAGCTTATCTTGTCTCATTAGCATGTAGATAAACATACCTAGAAACGAGCTGATAATTGTTAATGTATGCACCCAGTCCATTAGCTCTCCTTTTATCTTCTGTTACGCTTGGTTTCATTTATAGCCTTGTTCAGCAGTGTTAGGAAAACGCCTTTGATGCTCATGTTTTTATAGGCAGCAAACGACTTAATCTGAAAGTGATCTTCCTGTGTAACCTCAAAACTGATGCGCTTGTTTTTCTTATTCATGCCAGTAGCATGCCACCTAGGTTGATGTATCTCAAGGGAAGCATTATTTTAATTCTTTAAAAGAATAAGTTTAAGCGAGTTTGTTTTTTAACTCTCAACAAGGAGAAAAATATGTCACACAGAAAAGCGGTTTTGTACGGATTGTCGTCGCCATTCGTGTCGGTCGGCCTTAATGCCCCCGCCGTCACATCAGCTATCCGCGCCCCCACAACGGCCGATCACGGAACTATCGGAGATGTCTGGGTCAACACAACCGGATCAATAAGTTACATCCTCACGCAAATTACGGGAGGACTATTCACATGGTCAGTGTCTTCGGCTGGCTCAGGAGATCTCGATCAAATAGCGGGCGATGCAGGCACCGCAACCCCAGTAGCGGGTGTAATTACTGTTGTAGGCGGAACGAATGTTACAACCGCTGGTGCAGGGGGTAATCTTACAGTTGACGTAGATGATGCCATAACCCTCGTAACAAGTGTAACATCCCCTCTTTATACGGCAGGCGCAGGCGTTGACACGTTTGTTGAAGCTGTTGCAGGCCAAGACATTGTCTTGAATATGAGCACCAATGACGGCTCTACAAACGTTCTGTTTACGGATAGTGATGATGCTACAGTGTTCTCAGTCGACTCAAACGGAGGACTTCCAAACCTTGGGGCTATAACCACAGTAGGCGCGTTTACACAAACGGGCGGCGCTGTGAGCATCAGTGAAGATAACGCAGCCAATGCGGTAGGAATTGCTAACGGAAACACAGCAAGGGCTATTGACATTGGTTCTTCTGCTGCGGCGCATACCATCACCATAGGTTCAGCCACTGGCGCAGCTTCGCTAGACTTATTGGCTGGCACTGGCAACTTCACCCTAGAAGGCGCCGTAGCTACCACATATAACATTTCTGCTACAGGAGCGAATACTGGAACATGTACTTTCGGAGCTGGAACAGGGGCTCGCATTGTCAACCTTGGAACGGGTGCTGTTGGAGTTAAAACCATCAACATCGGAACAGACGCAATCGGAAATATCATCACGGTGGGAACCGTAACCGCAGCGGCATCTCTTGATCTTCTTTGTGGTACTGGTAACTTCACGCTAGAAGGTGATGTCACATCTACTTACGACATATCCAACACAGGCGTAAATACTGGAACCGTGAATATTGCCGGTGGTACAGGAGCCCGTGCAATCAACATTGGGGCCGGTGGTACAGGTGCTAAGACTATTGGGATTGGAGCGGCAGCCTCTGCGGATGTCATAACAATCGGAGACGCAACAGGCGCTGGATCGCTTGACTTAGTATGCGGAACGGGTAATTTCACCCTCGAAGGTAACGTAGCTACTACCTACGACATCTCTTCCACTGGTGCTAATACCGGAACCTGTACGTTTGGCGCAGGAACAGGAGCGAGGATCGTTAACCTTGGAACGGGTGCTGTTGGAGTTAAGACCATCAACATTGGCACAGATGCCATTGGTAATATTATTACCGTTGGTACCGTAACCGCCGCTGCAAGCTTAGATTTGTTATGTGGCACAGGCAACTTTACTTTAGAAGGTGATGTTGCAAGCACGTATTCTATTTCAGCAACAGGCGTCAATACAGGCACATGTACATTTGGTGCAGGGACTGGAGCACGAATTGTTAATCTAGGCACCGGGGCTGGTGGCGCAAAAACCATCAACATTGGAACTGCTGCAATTGGCAATCTCATTACCGTTGGAACAGTGACCGCAGCAGCTTCTCTTGATTTGCTTTGCGGAACGGGTAATTTCACGCTCGAAGGTGATGTTGCTTCTACTTACGATATCTCTGGGACCGGTGTGAATACCGGAACAATCACAATCGGTGGTGGTACTGGTGCTCAAACCCTGAACATGATGAACTCTACAGGCATTAAGACTGTTAATATTGCGAGTGGAGCAGCAGCTAATGTGGTTACCCTGGGCTCGACAAACGGGGCGGCTTCTTTAACTCTACAATCCGGAACAGGTGAAATTACCGTCACAGGTACTGTGAAGGAAATCACCTCTGAGTTTACTACTAGGAGCGGGGACAGCATTACGTTCCAAGGAAACCCAATTTTACAAGCAATTGCGACTACCGGTGCAGCTCCTGTTGGCACAATCAATACAGCAAACATTATGATGCTTCAAGAAGGCATTTCAATGGAGTCTTATAATGTGTCAGCTCAGACAATTATATGTCCGAGATGTGATGCGAATGGATTGCTAGTTTCTCTAGATCAAGGAGTTGGAGAAGGGGCTGAGTATAATTGGGGTGCTGCTAGAAATAATTCTAGACACGCATTTACAATTGGAACTTCGGCGGCATTCTTCTTTGAACTCCAATTCAGAATCAATGATATGGATGGCGCAGAACCATATATCTTTGGATTCAGAAGAGTAGAAGCTAATAATGCTGTTTGGAATGCATATACTGATTTTGCCTCTATGGGCATGATAGCATCGAGTTCTGTTGTAAATATTGTATTAGCTACTGAGTTAAATAGTGCCGGAACAACTATAACAGATACAACAGATGCCTGGGGTGGAGATACTACTACAAACACATTGACCGTGCTAGTAAGTGGAGCTGGTGTAGTGACGTATCTTGTTAACGGTGTGGCACCTTCGGCCACAGCGGCGTTCACTTTTGACAATGCAGACATAATTGTCCCTTACATCAGAGTTGAGCATTCTGCTAGTGCTACAGATGTTCATTTAGTTAGTATGCAAGTAGGCTTTCAGGCTTAGCACTTAGTAAGTTAAGGCAAACAAAAAGCCCCTGAGTAATCAGGGGCGTTTGTTCTTAATAAAGAACCCATTCATTTCAGGTCATTTCAAGTCAAGTCAACTCACATCCGTTCAAATCACATCAACTCATTTCAGATCAGCTCCGATCACGTCCGTTCAACTCATCTCATTTCAACTCATCTCAGCTAACTTAATCTTTTAAAAGTTCATTATTTACAGCTATGGCACACCTAGCAGCTTTAGCTTGTATTAACTTGTGCTGCTCTTTTTCGGTCTCTGAAAGAGACGAAATGTCATGAGCTTTCATGATAAGCGCAACCCTTTCATTTGCTCGTTGGCTTTTTTTAAGCAGCTTAAACCCATGTGCTGCCATGTCTTTTGAATGCAGTATTTGAAGAGCCCCTTCAGCACACCCCTTCTCTGTAACGAAATAGCCGTCCAGCTGAATTCGATCTCTAAGCGACATCATCTTAAATTGATAATCTTTAGTGGAAATCAACACCCCCGTCACTTCTTCGATTACTTTCCCGGCAATCAATGATCCAGGAAAAATCAATCCTTTTTCTGTCAAAAGTTCAAATGAATCTTTCATATTATTTTTCTCCAATTTTTAGGTTTTCAATAACAAATCTTCCATAAGGTCCAGGGCTAGGAGAGCTTTGTCTCCAATCACCAAACCCGACTTCTTCTGCGGCCGTAATAAGAATAGTTTTCATGTCACTGGGATCTAAAATGTCTACATCAAATTCAAAGTCGAAGTCACAAGACCACTCGTTAAAAATTGGACGACATAAAACGGTTTTAGACCGCTGGATGGTACACAATTTTACAAACTTATTGTTGGGATCTGCCCTTAAGGCTACAAAATTCTTGGCGTTTTTTGTGTTAAGAGGAAATCCAAACTTCTCAAAAGAAAGGGCACCCATTTTTGGGCCTAATTTGTGTTTTTTCGCAGCCTTAAGTATGCAAGCAAAAAGATTCTCCCAAGGAAGATAAACCTCTTTGTTGTCGTTTAGGTATAAGCGCGATTCCCATTGGATCAGAAGTATTTCTTCTTGATCTTCATCGGTCTTTTTTCGCTTGGAAGTAATCGTTTTTAGCTTTTTTGCGTATGAGTCAAGAGGATTGGCGGCACGAGCATTACTCATTATCATGGGTGTCATGCCTAGCATTGTAAGGGAACATTTTTCCATTTTCATAAAACCTCCAGAAGGGCGTTAAGAGTCTAAATAAATACAAGCCTTAGTCTTCGTTTGACGGCTATGCTTGTTAAATTCTAGTTTGTATATTCCAGATACAAAAAGATGAATGCATCTTAGCATGGTTGCTATGGATCGTCAATCCTGAAAGATTAATTTGAAAAGATGTGGCGCAGGATGGTATCTGGAACACCCCTTTCGGCCCTGCAGAGCCTAGCCACGCGGCGCACTATGAAGAGCGGAAGTGTTTTTTACTAGGACGTTATTCGCTTCCTAGCTCTTCCTTCTTATCTCCCAAGCCCTTCTCTTCTTGAACATCAACTTCAGCTTGTCTTTCCGCAAGCGTTTTTTCCGCTGCGACTTTAAAAAACTCTAGAAGCTCGATAATTTCCGAAAGAGGAACTAACGGCGCACGCAGTTCATATGGCCGTCCATTGAATCTAATGTGGTATCTTGTGGTTTGCACCGTTGCAATGCTGTTTTCAGGTGTTTGTGTTTCTTTTTTAGGCTCTTCTTTCTTTGGCTTTGACATGGTTTTTCCTGGGTTTAACAGTTATGTGCCAAGACTGCTAACTCTTAGGCTTAGTGTCAACTCAACTTTTTGCTTTACAACCGCACCGAAGAGTCGTACGTTTAAACCGGCCTAATTTAAAATGATTTTGACTTTCAACAATAGGATGGTATGGCATGGCTTATGGTAGAAGGGTAGTGTTCGAGTCAATCCGCGAGGAGGCATTTGGTGGTATAGCAGCTAACTATACAGCCCTCGGTGCAATTCTAGGTGACAACGCAAGAATAGTAGGGTTCTCTAATAGCACAGATGCAGAAATTTACATCTCATTCGACGGCATAAACAACCACATCAGATTAGCTGCTAATTCATTTCAGCTCTACGATTTCACGGCCAATAAGACGAGAGACGACGGGTTTTTTCTTCCCAACAGAACCCAGATCTATCAACAAAGAGTAGCAGGCGCGCCTACTTCAGGGTCTTTGTGGGCCACGGTAGTAGTGGCCGGAGGAGGTGTCTGATGACAATAAAGACATGTCATACCTGTAAATACGAATGTTGTAATGGAGGTGTAAGTTGAGTCAACAAGGATTACTCTCAGACAGCACATCGAGTGGAAGGGACATCGAACGCATAACCGGTGATTCTGGAGGCGCCGTTGGACCAGATGCGGCATTTAATGTCGACCTTCAAGGCAACCCCGACATCGACGTTGTAGGCACACCGGGAACGAACAGTTTTCAGCTTACAAACTTAACAAAAACAACGCCTTACGTTGTGGATTCTACCGCTGGAGCTGCGCCTTATCAAACGGTTCAGGCTGCACTCACTGCCATAGGAACTGCGGGTGTTGCAGCATTAGTAATTGTGCGACCAGGAACTTACACAGAAGACTTAACTTTTCCTGATCAGAATGTGACTGTAATGGGTGATAGAGGGGGGAATGTAATCATCATAGGAACTCATATTCCTTCGAACACTCACAATCTCGAATTAACGGCTCTTCAATTACAAGACCCCACAGACATCTTTAGTTCAGCTGGTGCTGGTGCTGGAAATATTGAAATCAGTGATTCATTTATCACTGTTACCAACGGTTTTGTTTTCAGTCTTCTGAACTGGACTGGCGAGCTGCTATTTGATAACTGTGGAGAAGCGTCGACTAATGATGGTGTTGTGAACAATACGGGTGGCGCAACGATCAAATTTATAAATACTGAAATGGGTGCCGGCTCAGGACAAACAATGACTCTCACCGGAAATGGGAATGTCCGATTTGATACATGCAATGTAAATTGTCCTGTTAATATTGCGGGAGCGGGCACGTTCACTATTCAAAACGGATGTAAGTTTGCAAATACTGTAACAATAGGTGGTACGAAGTCAGGAACATGCGTAAATACTTCATTCTTAACAGGTGTTAACCAAGCTCTCGTTTACAATTCCGGCACAACCGGATTCTTTTCAGATGTAACTTTTGATAGTTCCAATAATCCTGTGATTGGGGGAACCGGAACCATAGAGATTGGTCAAGTTTCATACTTAAGCAATTCGAATTTAAATGCCGGACTCACTGTAACTTACACTTCTGTGTTGGAAGGGGGGAGTGCTTATGTCCAAGAACTCAGTTTCGACAGAGGAAACAACACCAACAAAACCACCGCAACAGGCTCAACGGTAGGTGC
>QIFK01000011.1 GCA_003230615.1 Nitrosospira sp.
TACTAACGCCTTTATCATTTTCTGCTGACATAGCAACACTACTACACAGCGTCAATATGGCAGCTATAACTAAAATCCATTTTTTCATAGCTTATTTGTCATTCTGAAATAGGTATATTTAGGCTATTACCTATATAGCGGATGTTTTGGAAGAAATGCTAAGGGAATAGAGAAATACTTGAACGTCTGCTTTGTGCCAAAAGCGGACGTTCAAAGGAAAGAACATTATCAGTTATTCTAGAATTTTTCTAAATAAGTAGAAGCTAGTGATATGCTGCCTAATACGAAGAACTGCTTCGTGCTAGCGGATTTCTTGTAGACTAAAATATTAAAGCTGGTTTCATCAAAAGGCTTACTTTGAAGGCGGAGGTTATTGGTGACTAGTGTTTTATTTTCCTTACGCAGCTTTCTCTCGCAGATGAGGTTTTGGAGATTTCTCTACAAGAGGACGGGGTCGTGAAATTCCATAGCCCTGGGCAAAGTCAACACCAACTTCTCTCAGTTTTGCGATAGTTTCTTCATTTTCCACTGACTCCGCTACAGTTTTCACACCAATCTCTTTAGCTGTTTTATTTATAATCCTTACCGCAGTAAGATCAACAGGATCGTAAAGAATATTTCGAATGATACCGCCATCAATTTTTAAAAAATCAACTCCGAAACCCTGAATCAGGTCGAATAAAACTTGGTCCTGGCCGAAACCGACGATTGCAATGTGACAGCCGCACTTTTTAATTTGTTGCGCAAATTTGGCAATTTCAGAATTTCTTAGAATGAGTCCTACGGCGGGTATCTCAAAGCACAGAGCAGTTCCTGGTACGCCATGTTCCAGTAAAGCTGTGCTTAGAAATTCGTGGAAGCTAGAGTCGCTAATTGAATCATCCGATATATTAATGAAAAACATTGAATTCCTCCGTTTTTCATCGGGTGAGTTTTGACGAGAAATCCACTCTAAAATATGTTCCACAACCCATCGGTCTAAATACAACATGTGGCCATTCATCTCGGCAAGTGGAAAAAATTCTCCTGGCAACATCAATTTATTATCTTTTCCCATTAATCGAACTAGAATTTCATGGTGTTCAACTTTGGCAGAATCTGATGTCATGGAAGTAATTAGTTGGCGAAACACACAATACTTGCCATTTTCAATTGCATTCATAACCTGTCTTGCATCTTTGTCATGCTCGGTCGTTTGCCTGGAAAAGGGGTCAGCAACAAACTTGTTTTGATTGGTTTTTACATCATGAGTGGTATCACGCATATCCAGGTCATTGATAGGTTTAATTGTCTCTTTGGTTTCTAATTGGCCCGACATGCTCACGTTACTAGGTGAGGTGATGTCATTAACCAACATATAGAATCCCGTAACCTCGCCATTCTCACTAAATCGAGGAATATGCTCAATGAACAACCTGTGATCCCTCATATCTGGCATTTTCTGTATTCTTTCATAATGGACAGGGTGTCCATCTAGAGACTGTCGGATTGCGGTTGCCACTTCACGGAAAATCTTGGCACCCAGTACCGAACGAATATTCCGGCCAATGATTTGTTGTGGTTGCAGGTGCAACCATTCCATAAATGCCCGGTTGTAATATTGACACATTCCCCCGCTGTCTATGAGGGCAACCATAATTGGTAATTCCTCGTCAATCAAAATCAACCTAGACTTGCTAGCGGCAATCTCTTCTTCGGCAGATTCACGAAGTTTCGTTTCGTGGCTAAGCTCGCTCTTTACATTTGTTAATTGCTTACCGCGATGAATTACAGTCCGCTCTGTGCGCGACACAGTAGCTGCCTCTGCAAATATAGCCGCCATAAGAATCCCAGACAAAAATATAATCCATGACTTAGCATTCTCACTATAATAGATCGTAAAAATGATTGCTGCCGTAAGAGTAATGACAGCCAGGGCCGAGATGAATGGCCGAATAACATGAAACTTTTCTATGTTGGTTTGCATTTCCTTCCCGTTTCTATTCAGCGAATAGGTTTCCTTGCTAAGTCACATTAGTATTATGTATGCGGTAAAAACCACACTTTTCATGTGGGATAACGGCAGCTCGAAACGCTATCTTTAGGATTTATATTGCCTTTCTCAATCGTTAGTATGGCTGTTACGTTAGGAAATCAGTCTTAATGAATCTTTTGAACGCTGCCATTGATATTATCTAGAACGATACAATAACTTTGTTACCGTAAACAAATTGTGTGTTTGAACGTCCGCTTTGTGCCAAAAGCGGACGTTCAATTTGACTAGTTAAAAATATATTTTTTGATTAGACCTATCCAACAGAATCTTGCTTATACGATTACCCACATCCTCAAAATTATGAACAGATAATTGTGAGCTTGATGAACAATAGCAATGAGGGATGTAAATAGGGGCGCTAATTTACAACCATGAGAACAAACAAATTTGAGCGCTATGTTTATTTGCTTTTGTCTATGATGAGATCACCTAGCTCTGTACCTTCGCTGAGTCGCCTAAGATGCAGAGAGACCAGCGGGTCATCTGGATAGCGGGCACCAAGATCACGAAAGTTACGGACAGCAGTTTGATCCTCGCTAGCCATCAGATTGTATGCCGTCTGGTAAACTTCGAGTGGCGCGTATTTCCCGATGCAATGAGTAGCAAGCGGCTCAAATACTTTCAATATCTGTTTCTTACCCTTGAGTCTCACACGGCCAACTGGGCGTACACTAGCGTTGGGACATCCGCTTAGCGTAGTTTCAGATATACAAATGTTGATTCCGATAAGTTTGTTAAAATTTTCCAGGCGAGCGGCAGTATTGACCGGGTCACCTAGGGCTCGGTAATCGAAAATGGTTGAGCCTCCAAAGTTTCCCACGATGACTTCACCGGAATGAATTCCAATACGCGTCTTGCCGAAATCAATACCTTTTGTGGCGAGTTTTTCCATGTAGTTAGTAGCGAAGACATCCATTTCTAAGGCACAAGCGAGAGCGCGTGCGCAGTGGTCTGCCTGTGGCACAGGAGCAGAGAACATAATGGCCACTGCATCTCCAACGATACGATCAAGGGTGCCTTCATATCGGAAAGCAATGGCGATCATCTGATCTAGATAAGTGTTGAGCATGGTCACTGCATCTCTCGGATCGATACTTTCTATCAGTTTAGTAAAGTCAGTCAGGTCAGTAAAAATGAAACTGCATTCCTGCAGGCTGCCGCCTAGTTGCATAGTATCTGGATGGTCAACTAGGTAGCTCACACGATTGGGCGAGACATAACGTGCGAAAGCCTCCTTAATCCAGCGTTGCTCCCGTTCGCTGATAAAGTGATGAAGCAGGCTACCAAGCACAAAGGTTAAGGAGAAAACTAGCGCTGGCATGGCTGTGTTAAGGAGTAGTTCGTGATGGCGGAAGGCGTACCAACCACCAACGAGTAGCACTACCAGGCAGGTGAAAGTTATACTCGCTGCGAATAGTGCTTTGGTACGTATCGAAAGAAACCCAATGAGTAGGCCGCCAATAATTATGGTTATAATTTCGGCTGCTTGTGCCCATCCAGGCCGCTTTAGGATATGGCCGGATAGCATCTGCTCAAGTGCCTGGGCATGGACTTCGACGCCAGGAGTGATACGGCCAAGCGGACTAAATCTGAGATCCATCAAACCTTGCGCAGAGCTGCCAATCAACACCATGTGGCCGTCGAGCAACGCGTCTGGAATCTCCCCAGCAAAGACCTTCCAGGCAGGTAAATAGCGGTTAGGCACATCTCGGGAGTAATAAATCCAGATCTCGCCTTGGGCGGTGGTCGGGATTTTGAACTGACCAATCCGTATCTCTGTTAGCCCGAGGTCACTTCCTTCAGATTTCAAAACATAGTTGCGTTCACCCTGCGCAACACGCAGAGTTTCTGAAACCAAGCTTGGAACTGGTTTACCGGCCACTTGTAGCACCAATGGGACTCGGCGGACAATCCCGTCACTATCTGGTATGAAGGTTAGCGCACCGATTCCTTTGGCTGCCCTATCTAGTTCAGGCAACGCTGGAATCGTACTGTCAAATGTATGTAACCAGCTTCCTGGTGGTTCGCCTATATAAATGTAACGGAAAGGGCGCGATGGCCCTGTTGAAACTGCAACCGACGTATTTTTTTCATTCAGCTTGTTACTCATGGAGTTGCGCTCGACAATAAATCCAAGAACGACGTCGGCTCTATTCAGGCTATTTGCCAGCATCTCGTCATGGTCAGGCAGGTCTTTCAGCGCATTGCGTAATGGAACTTTCAGAGACCATAGTTCAGCCATGGCTTGTGGAGAGGTGCGGTCTGGCTCGGCAAATACTATGTCGAAACCGATGGCTGCGACTTTAGCCGCAGTAAGTTTTTCTATAAGCTCTGCTATCCGAGTACGCGGCCATGGCCATTGGCCGAGGTGGGCCAGGCTTTCCTCATCTATGTCGATGATTCGCACTGGAACCTCGGTATAATCGCGCGGGTGCCATCGCTGATACTGGTCAAAAAGATTGTTGCGCAACGTTTGTAGCGGCAATGGGTCAATCAGCAGAAGTATCAGGCCAAGAACAACTGAAATGAACGGCAGAATGGTGCCAAGGCGTCGCAGTGAGATAATTGTCATTTGTTCGATCGGTCAGTGGCATCTGGCCCAACCAAGACCATTTTTCCTAATATTGACTACTGTTGCTCAGATTCCACCAACAGCAGCATATCTTGCCACCTTTTGGCATAGCCTTATGATATGAAAAAGCCGAAATGAAATTAAGGTGCGCGATGCTTATCAGTTTTGTTAAGTCCTAGTGTACAAGACGGTTTTCTTTTGGCTTTTGGTAGTCTATCCTATGGCAATAAACGAGGCAAAGGCTGTTTGACCCAACTAGTGTAGGAGAATGTAATGTTAAGAGTAATGCTGATAGGTGCCTTGCTACTGACGACTGGTGTGTGGGCTGATGAAACTCCAATCGGTTATGTCAAAAACATTACTGGTGAAGCCTCTATTACGACCGAGGGAGACATTATCAGGGCTAAAATTGGTACCCCTATATACCAAGGCAGCGTGTTGCATACCCGTGCCCAGAGCAGCATGGGCATCACTTTAAAAGATGCAACCGTTATTTCTTTAGGGCCTGAGACTGAATTTGCCATAGATGAATATGTATATGCACCTGCACAAAACAAACTCAAACTTGGTAGCAGGATAACCAAAGGCAGTCTAAATTACATTTCAGGAGTCATTGCTAAACTGCAGCCAGACGCAGTAACGGTCACCACTCCTAGTGGAACTATTGGCGTACGTGGCACCCAATTTGCTGTCAAGGTGGAATAATGACTTATGCAATTTAACACTCAGAATCCGTTTAGCTGTACAGCACTAGACTGTCGTATTTTGATTGCCGGCGTTGCATCTCTGATGATTGCTGGCTGTGCTTCATCCTATGTCGTTTTACTTGAAAACCCGGACGGTACGACTGGGGAGTTAATAATCAAGGGTCAAAAGGGTGAACAAGTCCTTAGTAAAGCACACCAGGGAGCACCGCTTGACGGCTCCGCCCCGCCCGCTCCGGTCAGTAAAGATAAGTTGAACAAAGATTTTGGCGAAGCGATGGCAGCGCAACCCAGGTTGCCTGTTAGTTATCTTCTCTACTTCAAAAAAGATGTTCTCTTGACCAAAGAATCAAAAACATTGATTCCGAAGATTGTTGCAGAGGCAGCTGATCGGCAGGCTGTAGATATTTCGGTGATTGGCCATACTGATACTGTTTCTACGGCAGAGGTTAACGAGAGACTCTCCCATCAGCGAGCCGAAAAGATTATTGAACTACTGGAGGACAAGGGTATCCATATGCATGCTATTACGTTGGAATCGCATAGTGAGCGCAACTTGTTGATCCCTACGCCGGATAACACATACGAGCCAAGGAACAGGCGGGTCGAAGTGTTGATTCGTTGATCCTGAATTTTCCCCGTTTTCATCGCTGTAACCGAAATCCATTTGGTGGGTCTGACACTGATTAACTTTGAGAGAAATATGAATTCTCGTTATGGGAATAAAATTTTAGCCCTGATAATTTTTGTAATTGTTTCTATCCCTCTTCTTGATCGTTAGATAGTGAATGTCTGCTTTGTGCCATTAGCTGACAGTTGCGTCTATAGCAGTCCAATAGCATCCAATAAATCTGCTGGTACATTTGCTGGTATCTTGAAAATAGAAAAAACCTAGATCAGCCTGTGGTAACGGTTACAGGCTACTATTCGATTCCCGCCGCCCTGGAAAAAGAAGCATGTCTGCCTTGTGCCAATATTTTCCCTTTCATTGCCTTGGAGTTCTAATTCGTAATTCGATTCTTAATAGGTGGC
>QIFK01000202.1 GCA_003230615.1 Nitrosospira sp.
AGAGGCACGATTCTTCCAGACGTTTACACTCGACGATCAGATTTTTCGTACGCTCGTCCATCACGCTAGTTGATGAATTTTGGGATTGAAAACCTTCTGCCACCTTAGTGATCAGATCTTTCGTACGCTTGTCCATCACGCTATCCGGGGGATGTTGAGACTGAAAACTTCTGTCAAAAGACACTATAAGCTACTTAGCTTATTATAGCCTTATTACTTTAATTTGTTGGTATCTTGAAAATGAATAAAATATAGATCAACCTGTGGTGGAGGTTACAGGTCTTAATGTGATTCCCACCGCCGACAGGGTTTTTTTATTGTGGAGCGATGTTTGGGTTATGCGAGTATCAGGCGTCGACGTTTTTTTAAACTCGATCCGGAAATGCAGAGAATGATCCCCAAGCCGAACTGTACGTAGTTTAGAAAGTTCAGATAGAGGGCGTATGACCACGGTTCTCCTATCTGTATGTTCATCCCCATAAATCCGATTCCACTAATCATCATGTAAGTTACACCAAATACCTGGATATGATGAATCGATTCATCTACTTTTTCCTTAGCTACAAAGGCAAACCCAACTGCTGTTATCAGATGAGTTAAATTTAAGATTGTATTGGTTTCAAAGAAAGCGCTATCTACAGGCAGTGAATCAGAGATGAATCCCAGAAGAGCTAGCACAAGAAATAAAACCGAAAAAGTCCAAGCTATTGTTGAAGAGCTTTTCATAGTATTTTTTCTAAAAAAATCGCATTAACAATACAAATAAATTAAATTCAATAGCCTACGTACCACAAGTTACTTGTTATAGTGGTAAACATTATAACGACAGTAATTTGACAAGCTTTAGAAAATCTATTCCTTTCTGAGGTTTATAAATAAAACTTGCTCAATGTTTATTTAGGGTCAAGATAGGTCATTTGTGACGGGTTGTTTTTTACTAAACCGGGTGCTATTTTATTTAGCATCTAATGCAATCCGATAGCTGTCAATCACATTGGGCGTGGACATTATTGTGGGTATTTCTAAGAACTTGGAAGCAACCATTGTTTAGGTAATATTATGCTTGGTAAGTTATTAAAATATATGAATTTGATACCCATCACCACTTTACAAAAAGTTGGGTGACTGTTTTGTGCCAAAAAAGAACACTGGCAGATGAGCGTAGGTGTAGCGAAATAATATTTTGGGAATTTTTAGCCAGGAAGGATGCCTTTTTATTATAGGCATGTGGTTACAAAATTGTTCTAGAGGATAGCATCATGAAAAACTTTATCTTTGCAATGCTGATCTCAATCGTTTTTCAAGTTCATGCTGGGGATCTGATCCTCTTAGATAACTACCGCTTGGAGAAAAGTGAATCTTCTAACTTGGTACCTGAGCGAGAACAAGAACAGGGACGAGAAAGAAGAGAGGTGAATGCTGATACTCAGGTTAAAGTCCATGAGCGACGTAATATTAATTACACAATAAAACGAATTAAGAATAAACGCGAGATTGATGATACAAACGAAGATAGCTCGCTATTAGAATATCAATTCTAGTAAATAATTGGTTTCCACTAAGTGCCAAACGCTGTCTAAGTTCTTATGCTGAGTCAAAATTATAGTGAGTGAGAAGATATAAATGAGATGATATAACCAAATGAAAATATACGATTAGTTATCGACATGGCTTGCTCTGATATTTTTAAAATATCTATGAGAGTTTTTTTATTGACCAAGACAAGCTATCGATTAAAGATTTATCAGACTTTTCGAACAAAAAATCCCAACTAGTGTTTACAGTATAGTTTTCCTTCGTAATAAACTTAATGACAATGCAACCCTGGACATATCCGTACAAATATTCATAGTGATAAGGTAACTTTTTTAATACTATTTGAAAGTAGTTATTTCCATCGTTGTACAAATCCTTTTTTTTAGGATCTAGCACTGCTTCTTTGATAATCTTTAGTATTTCTGGTTTGTTGTTATCTTGGAATGAATGCCAGAAATCATTTGCCCATGCGATGTTATACTTTGGCGAATCCAATGTTTCTAAGAATGCACAGGTTTGCTCATCGTAAATATTCTCGTCAGCGTATGACAATCCTGTTGCCATCGCTGTAAATAACCCAGTTATGCCAAATAGTACAGATAGCATCATAATGAACGCTAGGTAGCCCTCATTGCTGTTAGTTACGCCACTAAACAATGAAGTATTACTGAACGTTGAAATGGCTATAGTTTGTAAGTAAATAATAATAACAACTGTAGGTAGGGTCGTAGCTGCTACCGCAATCTTTGTATGCCGACATTGAGAGTAACGACCCAGAAATTTTGATCCAGTGTATGAGGTAAATATACATGCAATAAGGATTACGCCAATAAGGTAGAACGTTGTTCCTAATGCAGAACCATAATCAATACCCCGGAACATACCTGTGCTTTCTACATATTTCTGAATAAATCCAATGTAGAAATCTAGCACTGGGACAAAAAGTACCCCAATTATCAGCATCCCAGCTATGTAGAGTAAAAGTCGATTCGAGTTGAATTTACCAGATGGGCGATACGGGCAAATTTTCAAAGGCATTATAGTTTTTAGATCTTCAATTAGTTCTTTTGCTCGGCGTTTCTTTATCTTGCTGTTGGTTAGCAACTCACTTAAAACGCTTTCATAGCCTTGATGAGGTTCAACCATGCCCAGCTCCCTCGAAATATTGGATGGTTGTCAGATAGTCTACATTGTTTTAGTGTGAAATACGGTTATGATATTCCTTAAATATGACCCCGTTACTTTGCAGCCAGGCGATACCATTTAGCTGCTTCCTGATAGTCCTGGGTTACGCCCATCCCATGAAAATAAGAAAAACCAAGGTTATATTGCGCATATGAGTTCCCCTGTTCTGCAGCCAGGCGATACCATTTAGCTGCTTCCTGATAGTCCAGGGTTACGCCAATCCCATGAAAATAAGAAAAACCAAGTGTATTTTGCGCAATTACCTCACCTTGTTCTGCAGCAAGTTGCAACCATTTCACTGCTTTCTGATAGTCTTGAGTTACTCCGTCACCGTAATGATATGACATACCAAGGGCAGTTTGTGCAAGTACTTCTCCTTGTTCTGCAGCAAGTTGCAACCATTTTACTGCTTCCTTATTATCTTGTACTACTCCTAGGCCGCCATCATACATCCCACCAAGTTTGCCTTGCGAATAAGCATCCCCCTGTTCTGCTGCTAGAAGAAACCACTTAACTGCTTGCTGATAGTCTTGATTTACACCTTCGCCTCTAAGGTACATCCGACCAAGTAAACCTTGTGCTATTACATTCCCTTCTTCGGCTATGGGGGGGAGTAATTCTAGAGCTTTAGCATGGTTACCTTTATAATGTGCATCTATTGCATCTTCAAGATCATTTGCTCTGGCAACATTACTGCATAGCGATACTATGGTGGCTATAAATACAATCCATTTTTTCATTGTTTATATACCTCTCTCACAATAGTTCATCCAGCTTTCGCGTTACTACTCTCAACAGCTAGTAGTATCTTCCACTTAGTTTTATGTATTACATTCCCCTGTAAGATTTCTCTTAACCCAATATGCTTAGCACTTTACTCAAACCGACAAATTAATTCTGTAAGAAAGATCACATAAAAGGTTTCTTTACAATTGAATCAATTGTATTTAAATAAATCTAGGGTAGTGGATGACTAGGGAAGGAATAAAAACGGAAAAGCCTAAACTTGAATCGGGTATTTTTGCGACTGAAGAAATGTATATAGATAAAAATGAATGTTCACTTAGGGTTGAGAGAGGCCGCTTACTCACGAAGCTCTGTTTATTGGTTAATACTGTGATTAGTATGGCATTAGCTAGTATGGGTTCGATTCCTAGTGTCTTTTCAAAAGATTGGGTATCTGCATTGTGCTAAAAGAGGACGTTGATACTGGTAAAAACATTTGACTCTAACATTTTTTTTATCATATCATTATAGCCAGTAGGGTTTTCCCTAGTTGAAACGTAAGGTAGTGAAATGGACAGCGATACAAAACTTTTTATTGCAATAGCAATTTTACTTATAGTTGCATTTAATATTTTCTGGTATGAATTTGCTATATAAATAAGTCCATCCCAGCGCACAGAATTATCCTTCAAGTTTTTTATATCGTTATAAAATAACATCGTCTACTACACGTGTATCTGTGATCATGCGTGCAATACTTGCACTTGGCGTACCTGTGCAAATGCCTAACAACAAACAAGACAAGAAAAACAAGATTACACGTTTTCTCAAAACTCAGTGGTATTGGTTACCAAGATAGAAGAGGGGCGGTTGCGCGCAGTCGTTAATCTACTTGTTCACCACAGGGGCAAACCAAAGGTGTTATTACTTACAAACTTCAGGACGGTATTTAGAGGGGGTAGTACCTATCTTGCCGCCTATTGCTCTGACAGACGGGTCATCACACACCCATTTTAGATTACTTGTTGTTGCTAACACCATAGTTGAACTAACAAGAACTGCACTGACCTCACTATCCTTAAACGTTGCAGTTATTTGAAACCCGGAAGCAAGGGTTTTCGGAATAATGGTGGCAATATAATTACCTGTTTGTGTAGGTATAAGAGAATTAAATTTTTGTGTCGTTGGCCATGTTCCATTATCGGCATAGAATTTAGCAATTGGGATTTTAATTTCGGTAATAAATGTGAATGCTTTAGTGACTTGTGCTCGGGCAATGTAATTTTGATAAGCTGAGAGTGCGACTTCTGCCAAAATACCAATAATTGCAACCACAACCATAATTTTGAGTAAGGTAAGGCCGCCTTGTACATGTTTCAATCCTATTTGATTCACTAGTTTTCTATACCTAGCACCTAAATTATCTGGCGTGGTTCGATTTCTGCAGTCTAATATAATGGGAAATGGCAGCATGATTCCTGTAAAGTAAACTTTATGCCACTGGTATTGCCCGTTTCTGGGATTTTGTTCTAATGTCCACTTGTAGTTTCCCATGTCGGCTAGTGAGACGCTTAGTTGCCGAATAAGGGCGCCCGCAAACTCGTTGAACTTGTTTATTTTGTCTATTGTCAATTTTTTTCATTATGTCTTATCCTAATATAGCGTAGCAGATTAGCTAGCCTTAGACTATAAACAATGCTATTTGAGAATTCGGTTGTAGGAAAAGATGAGTGAAAGAAAAATACGCCATGAAAAAGGCACTATTAACTTTAATGTTTATTGTTGTAAGTAGTAGTGCGATGGCCGAGTGGGTTCCTGTTGATTCTAGCAAAAGGGGTATCACCTACGTGGATACAGCTACTGCTCGTCGCAAGGCGGGTAATAAGGTAAAAATTTGGGAATTAGTTGATTACAAGACGGTTCAGAGGAGTACTGATTTTCAGTACAACTCAGCGATGTTTCAGACTCTATATGACTGCAAGGAAAAACGGTATAAGTTACTTTATTCAAGTTTCCACTCAGAAAATATGGGCGGAGGTGTTGTTAGGACCAACAATAATCATTCCAAATGGGAGCTAGTTTTTCCTGGCAGTATAGTCGAAGGGCTGTGGAAATTTGCCTGCAAGAAATAAGTAGATGATAGAGAATAAAAAATTTAAGTTAGATTAAATAATATGAGACTAGTCACTGTTCTCTTAGTTCTGTTCCTATCTGGCTGTATGTCAATGCAGAACTTAAGGAAGTCCTGGGAAGGGGAGCCTATTGATAATGTTACTGCCTCATGGGGTGCACCCGATTCAATAGTACCCAACCACTTTGATGGTGGAGCTACCTATACATGGACTACACTTATTACTGGTGAGTATGGTGTCCGTACGTGTAAAAGAATCCTTGTCTCCAACTCATCAGGAATTATAGTTAAGGGGTCAAATAGCGGTTGCCCTTATTTTTATTTTGTCAGTAACGACAAAAAATAGATCAATTTTTTTATGCGGATTTCCCGGTCAGACCTTACGCCCTTGACAAGTCACCAATGGAGATAATGCCGATTACCCGATCGTTTTCCAGCACTGGTAAATGGCGTACATGGTTCTTGGTAACCAATTCCAAACAATGCTCGATGGTGTCATCTGGACTTACATGCACTACATTGCTACTCATGATTTCTTTAACTTGAACATCTTGCATTGGTTTATCTAGCACTTTTGCTTTACCGGGATAATCTCTTTCAGAGATGATGCCAACCAATTTTCCAGCTTCCAGTACCGGTAGCGCGCCTATTTTTTTATCTGCCATCAATTGTATGGCCTCATGAGCAAATTTGTCCGGTTCGACACTTGAAACTTCGCGCACCTTGTCTTGCAGAAGCTGTCTTAC
>QIFK01000056.1 GCA_003230615.1 Nitrosospira sp.
TTTTCCACTGCAGCAGACTCAGGAAAATACAACTGAATGTGTATGTGGTAGCGATCCTCTACTTCTTTCATCAGACTATAAGTTTCTTCCGGCAGACGACCAGTATCTAGAGTAAACATGCCTATACTGGGAAAATGTTGCCCAATTAAATCGGTCAACACCATGTCTTCTGCACCAAAACTATTAGCAAAAACAACTGGAGCATATTCCTCATGCACTGAAGCCAACAGTGTTTTCACTTCTGTGATCATATGATTTAAGCTCATGTCCCCCCTAGACTTAAAGTTTATTAAGATCTATCGCCCCACATTAGCTGGCTGCTGAGCCTTCTGAAACGGCAACGGACTAGATGAAGCTGTTTGAGGTAGTGCGCTTGCCAAATCAAGTTGATGATCAAAGCCTTGACAGAACTCTGCAACTTCCAATGTCCACCCATCGAGCTCTAAAAACCATTCAGTTAGCAAAGCATCATTTAGCTCCTCAATAGGACATATGAAGTACTCTGCAAACTTGATTAACTGTGCGGACAGATACGGTTTGATGGGCAATACGCGGCGGAGCTCTTCTGCCTGCTCCTTCAAGCTATCCCGCTTCTGACCGCCAAGTAACTCTGTCACGCCCTGGCTAATTATACGGGCGATCTCCTCGGCACATCTAATAGAATCTTTGAATTTACGCTGAAATTTAAGCGCATCCCGATAGTCTCGCTCATGGGCCGCCTCAAAAAAGCTTGAACCAATCTTTACCTGACTGACTCCCGCACATTCACCTCCACCTAGTTGCAGGACCTTAAAATCACTATCCTTTCCGTGATCACGCAAAACCAGTGCTAGCTCTTCCGGCTTAACTTCAGTCACACTTGCTAGCAACTCGATGAAATAGTCTTTACCAACTCGACGTACCCAGGAAAAAAATGTTTCACCGGCCTCACAGTTAGATGTGTAAGCAGTTTTCACCTGCTCCACGGCCTCCTCAATGCGTGCGGCAGGAACTGATGGGCCCTTGATTGCTAATGCCCCGCGTGCCATGCCGTTTCCACCGAGATACATCTGATAGTGCGGCACCAATTTACCATGCATACGCTTACCTTCACCGAAAATACCAATATCACCAGTCTCTGGCTGGGCACAACCATTATGGCATCCCGAAACACGAATTTTTAAATCATGCTTGCCGCCACTTAATCTTGGCCCGAGGATCGTGCTTGAAGTTATTCCTAAACGGCAAGTTGAGGTACCGGGGCATACCACTACATCATCTCCTGCTTGCGGTTCACCTAAATCTAATGCTGATATAGCAGTATGCAGATGATTGATTTTAGCTTTTTCCACATTTGTCAGGATCATATTCTGATCCTGGGTCGTACGAATTTCATTCAACTCGTAAGCTCCAATAATGCTAGCGAGGCCCCGTAGTTGTACCGCATTCAAATTACCCATTGGTACACTGATTGGAAAAACATAAAAACCATGCTGTTTCTGCTCGAATAAATGGCGCGGTGCACCGATCCCGGGAATTTCACTGTCAATACCACTGCTCCATTCACCTTTGGGATATCCTTGCTTCGCTAGTGCTGCTTTGGTACGTACTAATTCTTCATGATATTTTTCGATAAATCCCTCTGGGCCAAACTTATCAACCAAGAATTTTATCCGTGCTTTAGCGCGTTTAATACGGTCAGAATATCGATTATGCAAAGAAATAATTGCTTCCATTACTAACAACAAATCTTTTTCTTCGATAAACTCTTCAACAACGATGGCTTCATGCGGCTTATGTCCGAGACCCCCGCCAGCCAAAACTTTAAAGCCAAAGCGTGCACCATTACGCACTGCAATAATGCCCATGTCATGCATCATCCCCTGGGCACAATCAGACTCACAAGCTGAGAAACTGATTTTAAATTTGCGGGGTAATTGCTGAGTTAGTGGATTACGCAGGAAGTGCTGGACTGCTCCATCGAGATGTCGATTGATATCAACATGTTGACGTGGACACACACCAGACAGAGAGCATGCAGTAACATTACGTATGGTGTTACCACAAGCTTCACGTGTCGTCAGTCCGACTGTAGCTAAATGGCGCAGTACATCAGGCGTGTTCTCGAGCGGAACATAATGCATCTGGATATCCTGACGAGTAGTGATGTGTACAACATCGTGGCGCGCATATTTTTCCAACATATCGGCTATCGCCGTTAATTGTGGAGCGCTCATACGGCCTCCCGGGAGCTTGATACGTACCATATTTACCCCTTCCTGACGCTGGCCGTAAATTCCCATTTGCAAGCGAGCAGCAGTAAAGCGATCAGCATCCATGCTCTGGCCCTGATAGTCCTGTAGCGCCTTATCGAACAAGTTTATTTCTTCATTGCTAGCAAGATTAATTAAATCATCCATCTGATTCCTCCACTATTTATTACCATAGTAGTCTTCCACCAATAACGACAAGAATAGTCGCTAATGCTGGTCGTAATATTCGTTCTGGTATCTGTCCGCCAATATGGCTGCCCAAGTATATCCCTGGTAGAGACCCCAATAGCAAGCTTCCAAGTAGTCCAAAATTTACCATTCCTAGATAGGCATACCCCACCCCCGCTATCAAAGTAAGTGGAACCGCATGTGCTATATCACTCCCCACTAAAGTCACGGCTGGAGAACGTGGATACAGAATTATAAGTGCCACCATTCCCAATGCTCCAGCACCAACAGATGTAATAGTTACTAAGACACCTAAAATGGCCCCTGTTGCAATTGTTGCTGCAACTATGTGGCGATCGCGCCATGCTGCCAAAAAACCCAGGCGGGAACGCCCTAAATGTGTTAATTGCTGACGAAACAGTAAAGCCAGTGCGGTCAGGATCAACGCTACTCCCAGCGTACTAGTGATCAAGCCCGAAAAATTTTGACTTTCTACCCCTAGCGTATTCAGCCCTACCACGGTAACCAACGCAGCGGGTAAACTACCTTTTACCAGTCGTCCTACCAGTTTCCAGTCTACCGTACCACGATGACCATGTACCCACACTCCACCAGCTTTTGTCAACGCAGCATACAGTAAGTCAGTGCCTACGGCAGTGGCTGGGGAAATACCAAACCCCAATATCAATAACGGAGTCATAAGCGAACCCCCGCCTACACCAGTAAGGCCGACAATAAAGCCGACTAATAGACCAGATAAGGTATACCCCCATTCCATACAGTTTGTTCTGTTTATCCTGTGTTTTCAGAAGACAGAATATTAACAATAATCCCATATATTATGAAATAATATTAGATTAGACTGTTATAATTATTAGTTATAACAGATATGGATACAAAAACTATGAAATTACAACAATTACGCTATTTGTGTGAAGTGGCAAATCAGGGTCTAAATTTATCTAAGGCTGCTAAAAATCTGCATACCTCGCAGCCAGGGATAAGTAAGCAGATTCAGCTATTAGAAGATGAACTTGGTGTAGAAATTTTTGTACGCAATGGCAAGCGCGTGACTAAAATTACACCGCCAGGACAGATAATGCTTGAAATTGCTGAAAGAATACTCAGTGAAACAAAGAACCTAAAGCGAGTAGGTCAAGAATTCACTAACAAAAATATAGGGGCTTTAACTATTGCTACTACTCATACCCAGGCACGGTATGTGCTACCTCCTACAATAAGGCGTTTTACCGCTCGCTATCCTAAAGTAAACTTAAGCTTGCGCCAGGGTAACCCAACCCAAATATCAGAATTAGTCACCTCTGGGGAAGCAGATATCGCCATTGCCACCGAAGCCATCGAGTTATTCCATGAACTAGTAATGCTGCCGTGCTATCAATGGAACCGTTGCATCATCACCCCTCCTGACCATCCACTACTTAAACTCAGTAAACTTACACTTGAAGCTATCGCAAGATATCCTATCATCACTTACGATTTCGCATTTACTGGCCGCTCAAAAATTAACCAAGCATTTGAAGCCAAAGAATTAGCTCCAATTGTAGTACTTACTGCTATTGACGCTGATGTAATTAAGACTTACGTAGAACTAGGATTAGGTATTGGTATCGTGGCACAAATGGCGTTTGACCCCAAACGGGATAAACACCTAAGATCCATGGATGCAAGTCACCTGTTCGAGCCAAGCACTACACGAATTGGCATCAGTCGAAACAGTTATCTACGCAGTTATGAGTTAGACTTCATTGAGATGTTTGCCCCCCACCTCGACCCCGCTACTGTTAAGAAAGCCATGCATTAGATTTGTAGTAGCGACAATAAAGTCCTCAAGTAGAATCCGAGCCGCTTTCGGCCTCCTTAATCAATCTTAGAACTTCTGTTGCATGATTGTGCGCACTTACACCATATAACGCATGCTGTAATACACCATGCTTGTCAATAATAAAAGTAGAGCGCAAGATGCCGATCTTTGTTTCTCCATTTACTTCCTTCTCCTGTAAAACGTCATATATCTTGCATGCCTCACTTTCACTATCTGATAATAAACGAACAGTAATGCCATGTTTGTCACGAAACGAGCCGTGACTCAAACAATCATCGCGGCTGACACCTAAAACTACTGTATCAAGATTTACAAACTTGTCTTCTAAATCACTAAATTCCATAGCCTGAGCCGTGCATCCAGGCGTATCATCTTTTAAATAAAAATAAAGAACAAGATTTTTCCTATACTTAAAACTAGATAAACTTACCATCTCCATGTCAGCATCAGGCAAATCTAAATCTGGAGCAGTCTGTCCAGCTTGTAACATTCTCATCCTCTATATAAATTTATTGATGTCAACAAAAATAATACTCGTTATACCAACTAATAATTTAAGCGAATTCTAGCTCATTTCTAAAAAGAATCTATGGCTTTTTTTTCTGAATGGCATTCTGTGCACATTAACTTCTAAGTGTGCTAATCACATTGAAGATCATTCCTCTTAAATTCTATTCCACAAATTATGACATAAAGATTACTCGTGGCGCACATGTCTCAGCCTAATTTGAAGGGATTACTACTTGCTAGGGCCTTATTAATTTAGGCTGTCGGAACAATAAATACATAAGCACGTATCCTATTTGCCAAGGTGCCAATGAAACAATTTATTTGGAAGATGCAGAGTGTCAAATACATTCTGCCTATAACCTTACCTTTAATCTAAAACTTAATACTCAAGCTCAATTTTATCTTCAGCTTCCTGGTAAATGATCAGACAACCAATGGGTACTCCAATAACCTCGTATTCGATCCGCACCCTGCCCATAATATGGATGCTTGCTTCCAAAATATAGAAAATTAGCATTAATTTTTATATGTATACTCTCCAGAAAATAACCGTATTTACAATATCTTATAAAGATTCTCACTAGTTGCGATAATTCCCATATTGACTTACGACCCCATCCAGAACATATTATCTAACTATAGCTTTCTTGTTGCACAAGACAAATATCGCGCTTGACTAGACAATATTTCTGAATTCTGATATTAATGTAACGGTCTTTCCGGATTTGAATTTGATTGAATGGCCGAAGTTCTTTATTTTGTAATTTTGTTATAGCCCTATAAATTGTTGCTTGTTATAAACTAAATGGGAGATTAAAAATGAAATATCTGCTCCTCGCTGCCACTGTAGTAGCCCTATCACTAACAGCCTGTGACCAATTTGCCGAAAAAACCGCCGAGTCTGGGAAGCCCGGTCAATACCCTCCAAGTATGTGGGATAAACGTGACGGTGCGCCCCCTGGACCAGATGATGCTGCTGGCGATGCTTCAAAGCGGCATGAAGCACCTGCCGAGTAATATTTACGGGATATAGCCGCCCCTTAATGTGCGGGTTCTCTAACAGAAGCAGTAGCTTTTCTAGTTAGAAACTGATCCACTTCGGTCTGCCCATTTAAATAAATAATAGGGAAATGGTATTAATTAGGCCGTCCTTCGGGGCGGCTTTTTTTAGCTAGAGCGTTATATACTTATGAAGCAATGTGCCATGCCGATCTGATTCTTAGAATTTGAGTAGCCCTAGCGCTTCTGCTATATTGAACCAATCTAGAATTTTATTGGAATGTAAATAATGAAATATTCATTTGTCGCTTTTACCCTGTTATTACTACTTCTTACCGCATGTGAAGGTAAAAAAAGTCTTGATGGCCATCCTATGGACAAACCGCCACCCTCTGCCGACGCCCCCCGGGACTCTGAACCAAATTTTGATGACCTTGATGACCCTGAACCAGACAAGCCAAATAAATGGTAAATTGTGTAGTTAGGCTATATGTTCATTTTTGGCGTAAAAATTGCCATAGATAGACT
>QIFK01000086.1 GCA_003230615.1 Nitrosospira sp.
TCTGTGATGATTTAAGAGCTATAGTATTTTATTCGCTGTCTATAGCCAGATTACTGCCGGGAGAATGGTTGCTACCAATACATATACCAACCACTGTAAGTTATTTCTGGCCAACACACCAACATAGTGCAGTATGATGATGATCGCCGCGATAAGTGCATATACAAAGAACCACATCTTTATCCCCCCTATCAAATCAAGTTAAGTTTTTCCTATAGCGTATAGCATAACCAAAATTATTATAGGCTATCATCAATTGTATTCATGATAGCTGAAACTCTGCTAGTAAGGAATATACCGCTCTTACTAACAAAACGAAATATAAATCATGCCCGCAGCAGTCCAAATCTATACTGCCCGGCTAACCCAATTCGCTTTATTATTAAGGCCCCTATTAAAGACCAGCATGTATTCTGGTGCTCTCATTGAGGCATTCTCATTGAGCCCACTTGAATACTTAATATGTTCAGATAACTTGTACATTTACGCGTAGAATAATCGGAGGGAAAGACCAGACGTCTTTCGATTCTCTAATTAAAAATATATGATAAAGGGGTAACAAATTGGCACGGCCTAACTTTCAATACGAAAAACGCCAGAGGGATTTGGCAAAAAAGAAAAAACAAGAAGAAAAAAGACAACGTAAGCTAGAAAAAGCAAATACACAACCCAATAATAACCCTGAACAATCACCAAGTGTGACAGATACGGTTGATGCGGAAAAGAGTGAATAAGTGATGCAATTTATGCAAAAATAAACTGCAAAAATATCTATACTATAAATGATTAATGCGCATTATTAGTATGCTTACCGATATTTTGAAGAAAGTACACTTTTGGCTGCTGTATATTAAGACAATAACTGCTTAATGCCCTACTTCTAACGGACAAATCCAGGTTAGCTAAACCTTGGACATAAAGAGGTAAATCATGCCAGAGCAGATTATATCAACCGTTCCTCAAGATAACTTGGTCCGCTTAACGCATGTAATTTATGCGCTCCATGCTCTCAGCGTCGTAATGGGATTCATTGGGTCTGCGTTTATCATTACGGCCTTCCTTACTGGCTGGCCATCGATCATTGCTGTCATTATAAACTACATAAAGCGAGGAGATGTCTACGGCACATACCTTGATTCCCATTTCGGCTGGCAAATACGTACTTTCTGGTATGCGCTGTTGTGGATGACAATCGCTGCAATACTGTTCATGACGGTAATTGGCATCGTACTTGCCTACCTTATTACTGTTGGAGCTGGTATCTGGATACTCTATCGTATCATTCGTGGCTGGATTGCGCTTAATGGAGGTAGACCTATGCCAATCTAATAGGGAAATTTAGTTTTTCGCTGCAATAAGTATATAAGAAGACAAGCATATCTTTGCTGCGTATAAAGAATACCCAAGAAACAAATTACGACAGAGGTAATCCAGATTATTAAAATTTCCAATAGAAATAGGAAGCAGGGCACAATAGAACTTCTAGTCGCGCCCTTTGATAAGTGGCAAATATTTATAGCAGTGGAACAATTAATAATGCAACGATGTTCATGATCTTAATAAGAGGGTTGATAGCTGGACCGGCGGTGTCCTTATAGGGGTCACCAACAGTGTCGCCAGTCACGGCTGCCTTATGAGCTTCAGAACCCTTACCGCCAAAATGACCATCCTCAATATATTTTTTGGCATTGTCCCAAGCCCCACCACCTGCAGTCATCGAAATAGCCACAAAAATTCCGGTAATGATGACACCAATCAACACACCACCCAAGGCTACTGGGCCAAGTACAAGGCCAACGATCAATGGTATTGCTACAGGTAGAAGAGAAGGAACAACCATTTCCTTGATAGCTGCACTGGTTAACATATCCACTGCCTTGGAATAATCTGGCTTACCTGTGCCTTCCATAATACCTGGAATTTCCTTGAACTGACGGCGCACTTCTACCACTACCGATCCAGCAGCTCGACCAACGGCCTCCATTGCCATGGCACCAAATAAATAGGGCACCATCCCACCTATGAACAAGCCGATAATGACCATATGGTTGGACAAATCAAAGGTGACAACTTCGCCACCAGCAGAAAGTGCATGAGTGTAATCAGCGAACAGCACCAGCGCGGCTAGACCGGCAGAGCCGATAGCATAACCTTTTGTCACCGCTTTTGTGGTATTGCCAACAGCATCTAGAGGATCGGTGATATCACGAATTTCTTGTGGCAAACCGGCCATTTCAGCTATACCGCCTGCATTATCGGTAATCGGCCCATAAGCATCAAGTGCTACGATGATACCGGCCATGGACAACATTGAAGTTGCAGCAATAGCTATGCCATATAGACCTGCCAGTTCATATGCACACCAGATCGAAAGACATACAACCATAACTGGAGCAGCAGTAGATTTCATCGAGACACCTAGACCAGCTATGACGTTGGTTCCATGGCCAGTACTAGATGCCTCAGCGATATGCTGAACCGGCTTGAATTCAGTTGATGTGTAATATTCGGTAATCCAAACCATCGCTGCGGTCAAAACTAGACCAACCAGCCCAGAAAGATACAGTTTCATGGATGAAATCAACTCGCCTCCAATTACTATGCCATCCCCCATCATCATAGCCGTGATAGGATAATAGACAATTGCAGCTAAAGCACCGGCAACAGCCAACCCTCGGTAAAGCGCATTCATGATCTTTCCACCTTCACGCGCCTTAACGAAATAACAACCTATGATTGAAGCAATAATTGAGAATCCGCCCAAAACCAGCGGATAGAGCACTGTATTTGGACCAGCATTATCGATCAGCAATCCACCTAGTAACATAGTAGCAATAATGGTCACAGCGTAGGTTTCAAACAAGTCAGCAGCCATACCCGCACAATCACCCACGTTGTCACCCACGTTATCAGCAATTACTGCAGGGTTGCGAGGGTCATCCTCAGGAATACCAGCCTCAATTTTACCGACCAGATCGGCGCCTACGTCGGCACCCTTGGTAAAAATACCGCCACCAAGACGAGCAAAAATAGAAATCAACGAACTACCAAAAGCAAACCCCACTAGAGCGTGAATGGCATTTGATGAAGTGGCCCCCAGGCCAACTGTGAGAAATGCATAGTACCCAGCTACTCCGAGAAGGCCCAGACCAACGACTAGCATACCAGTGATTGCTCCTCCTCTGAAAGCCACATCTAGTGCTGGGCTAAGACCGTCCCTAGCCGCTTCTGCAGTTCGCGAATTGGCTTTAACCGACACGTTCATACCGATATAACCGGCAAGACCCGACAAGAAAGCGCCGAGAGCGAAGCCAACAGCGGTTTGCCAACCCAAGGTAGCAAAAATAGCCACTAACAAAACTACACCAACAATACTAATTGTTTTATATTGTCGATTCAGGTACGCAGAAGCACCCTGCTCAATTGCAGAGGCAATCTCGCGCATGCGCTCGTTGCCACTTGGCAAGGCTAAAATCCATTTAATCGATAACGCCCCATATAAGAGCGCCGCCATCGCGCAACCAATTGCGATGATTAAACCAGTACCCATTTGAATCTCCAATTAAAGTCAGACCGTCTGTAAATGTATGTGGGATATCGGTCTAGTAATCCCTCATTAGGCAATTTACCCGTAACTCAAAAAAAATTTCAACACTATCGTTAAATTTAATGCAACTCAAATCTTAAAATTACCTAGTTTTCTCTTAACTCCTATATTCTTGAGCCGCACATAGTTGGGCAAACCATTTTTATAGGGCGGATAATCCTCTCCCTTGATGAGCGGCACTAAGTACTCACGGCATTTTTCCGTGATACCAAAACCATCTTTGCTAATGAAATTACTGGGCATCATTTTTTCTACGTTAGCTACCCTTGCAAGTTGAGCCATTCCAACCTTCCATTTGTATGGCTTGTTGGATAGACGAACTATCGTGGGCATCACCGCATTATGTCCCTTAATGGCAAATTGTACGGCGGCCCTGCCCATAGCATATGCCTGTTCCACGTCAGTTTTGGATGCAATGTGACGAGCAGCACGCTGTAAATAATCTGCCACACCCCAATGATATTTTAGCCCCAACCCATCCTTTATAATATTTGCAACTACCGGCGCAACACCTCCCAATTGTGCATGACCAAAAGCGTCGCGTAATCCTTGGTCAGAGAGAAATTTGCCATCTGTATCCTTGACACCTTCGGAAACCACTACCGAGCAATAACCAAATTTCTTGACAAAACTATTCACCTTAGCAAGAAATTTCGTTTTGTCAAAAGCGATCTCCGGAAACAAAATGACAATGGGAATTTCACAATCCTTACTCGAAGCTAAGCCACCTGCTGCCGCGATCCATCCAGCATGGCGTCCCATTACTTCCAAGACAAATACCTTCGTAGATGTTTTTGACATACTAGCGACGTCAAAACTTGCTTCGCGTGTGGACACGGCAATGTACTTCGCTACTGAACCAAAACCAGGGCAGCAATCAGTAATAGGTAAGTCATTATCTACTGTCTTTGGGACATGGATTGCCTGTACTGGATAGCCCAACGTGTTGGCTATTTGTGATACCTTAAGACAGGTATCAGCAGAATCACCACCACCATTATAAAAGAAATAACCAATATTATGGGCCTTGAACACTTCAATTAAGCGCTCGTATTCGCGCCGATTTTGTTCAAGACTTTTCAGCTTATAGCGACAGGATCCAAATGCACCAGAAGGTGTATGACACAACGCTCTGATGGCTGCACGAGTGTCCTTTCCGGTGTCGATCAAGTCTTCAGTCAGCGCACCAATGATGCCATTTCGACCAGCATAAATCTTTCCAATCTTTCCTTTATTTTTCCACGCGGTCTCGATAATACCAGCAGCAGATGCATTAATAACAGCGGTCACGCCACCGGACTGAGCGTAAAATGCATTTTTTACTGCCATGTTTCTCCTCTGATTTTTAAATTATTTACGGTCTTACCAGAACCTTCACTAATACTTCAATAATACGTCTCTTCCTATAGCTTGTAGTCTAGGTACTGCTCAAATGTAAAAAAATTGTCAAAATTATCGCCTATAATTTGATCATCAATATCTATATTAGAAACTAAGTACGATATAGCTTGCTATTTATCTTGAAAATAGTTACCTAAGTTCCGCAAAAATATTATTACGGATATTTTCAACCGACCCAACCCCCTCTATTTTTACATACTTAGGAGAGCCTTTTTTACCATCATTTGACCACCTTAAGTAATATTCCACCAATGGTTTGGTTTGTTCGTGATAGATTTCGAGCCGTTTCTTTACAGTTTCTTCCTTATCATCATCTCGCTGTATCAGTGGCTCTCCAGTAACATCATCCTTCCCTTCAGTTTTGGGCATGTTGAATATAACATGATAAGTACGGCCTGAGTTCGGATGTACTCTGCGACCCGTCATGCGCTTAACGATTTCCGCATCAGCCACATTGATTTCGATTACATAGTCGATTTGTACGCCGGCAGCTTTCATCGCATCGGCCTGTGGGATGGTACGGGGAAACCCGTCAAACAAAAAACCCTTTGTACAATCCGGTTGTGAAATGCGCTTTTTCACCAGATTAATAATAATGTCATCAGGAACCAGCTCTCCCATATCCATAATTTTCTTGGCAGCAATTCCCAGCTCAGTGCTTGCTTGAACTGCAGCCCGCAACATGTCGCCAGTAGAAATCTGCGGAATACCGAAATACTCTTTAATGTAATTGGCCTGTGTGCCTTTTCCTGCACCGGGACCACCTAATAAAATGATTCGTATGATTATCCTCCGCTTCTAAATAAAATTCCCCGCTAGAACAGCAGGGGAACAAATACTACTCATTTAAGCAATGCCTATGAATTATAACGCAAACTAGTCAATTTCTCGAATTTTTTAATACCTGTAATAAGTACCATCTATTTAATCTGCTCGCTTACTGAAAAACGTGTATTCTCATGCAAGCATTTTCTATCAAAGACCAAAAGAAGATAAAAGACTTATCTGAACGTAACTTAACTAATGCGATTCACTTTGATTTGAGCCTAGCTTATAGCTTATATAAAATGATGACGTAAAATTGATTATCCACATTAAAGAGGCAGCAGTAGAAAAAGTATTTTTGGCCTTTCACCTAAACATTAATTGCTACAAAGCCATCCATAATATTTGCTAGCTAGAGATGACATTATCGCTTCTAGCGTTCATCGTCATTTTTCAATAAAATAGGCCAAGGAATTTCTACAAACTATACTTCCCTTTACGATAACTCCTTTACTCCGACAATAATGCTTATTTGAACTACGCCATGTTATTAGTTTAATAATAGTGTGAAAATTATTCCAACACTATTCCATGAAAAGAGACTTTATCTGGTCAAGTAAAATATTTTTCTTTATCAAATTTCCTTGTCCACAATTACTGTGGATAAGTTTGTGGATACTTTAGATTT
>QIFK01000099.1 GCA_003230615.1 Nitrosospira sp.
GCAACTTCTGCATTTCGTAAGATGTCTCTGACCACGCACGATGTAAGTCTGCACGTTTCTCCGAAAATACCAGTTTGTTATTACGTAGAAACTGAACTTCATCCTCGTTGTTGAGAGTGCCGATTACAAAACATATGTCACGTAAATCTGCCTGAGATGCTATTCTCATAAAATCGTGACGATGTTCAGTCTTTATCTGGACCACCGCTCCGAGTTCCTCATTAAACAAAACTGATATGATGCGTTCCAGGAACCTTCCACTTAATATCTCCTGCCTCGATTCGTATCCATCCACATCATTAGCGAGCTCATCGAAACACAACTGATCGAGATTTACAGTTACGCCCACGTGTCCCGCAAAGGCCATCTCACACAGCGTCACAAACAAACCGCCATCTGAACGATCATGGTAAGCGAGTATTTTATTTTCTTGATTCAGGCTCTGTATGGCATTAAAAAACCCTTTAAGTTTCTTCACACCATCTGGACCTACAACATCAGGTACAATATCGCCTATTTGCTTATAAACCTGTGCCAGTGCTGAACCACCAAGGCGATTCCTACCCACACCAAGATCGATCAAGATCAATTCCGTCTCGTTACAGTCAGTTCTCAACTGTGGTGTAAGTGTTTTACGAACATCTGTTACTCTTGCAAAAGCAGAAATGATTAGAGACAACGGTGCAGTGACTTCTTTCCTGGTGCCCCGATCACTATTATTAGAATCGGTATCCCACACAGTTTTCATCGACATAGAATCTTTACCCACCGGAATACTAATCCCCAACTGCGGACACATTTCCATGCCTATCGCGTGAACCGCGTCGAACAAACCCGCGTCCTCACCAGGATGTCCAGTAGCAGCCATCCAGTTGGCAGAAAGTTTTATCTCTCCTATATGATCAATTAATGTAGCGGAAATATTAGTGATAGCTTCGCCTACCGCCATACGAGCAGCACAGGTGGGATCGAGTAAAGCCAGCGGTGCTCGCTCACCTACAGCAAATGCTTCCCCTTGATAAGTCTGATAGCCCATCAGCGTAACTGCTACATCCGCCACCGGCACTTGCCACGGCCCCACCATCTGATCACGCGCAGTCACTCCTCCAACACTACGATCACCGATGCTTATGAGAAAAGTTTTGTCCGCCACCGCCGGTAGCCGCAACACCCGATCAGCAGACTCTTTTAAATTTAATCTCACTGTATTGAATGGTACTGGTGATTTTTCAATGTGTACGACATTCCGTATCATTTTTGGTGATTTCCCTAGTAATACCGAAATCTCCATATCAACCGGGAAATTGTTGAAAGCTGGGTCAGTTACGGTAAGTTGTTCTTGTTCTGTCGCTTTACCTACCACTGCAAATGGACAACGCTCACGTTCGCAAATTGTCCTGAACAACTCTAGAGATTCTGGCATGATTGCAAGTACATAACGTTCCTGTGCTTCGTTGCTCCAGATTTGCATGGGGGACATACCCAATTCTTCTGAAGGAATATCACGCAGATTAAAACACCCACCACGTCGTGAACTATGTAACAATTCCGGAAACGCATTGGACAAGCCGCCTGCGCCGACATCGTGGATCGAAAGAATCGGGTTTGCCTCCCCCTTTCTTTCCATCTGCCAGCATCGGTCAATCACTTCCTGAGCACGCCGCTCCATCTCCGCATTACCACGCTGCACTGAGTTAAAATCTAGGGTTTCTTCATTTACACCAGTACCCATGCTGGAAGCTGCACCACCGCCCAGCCCAATCAACATTCCTGGCCCACCTAATTGAATCAACAACGCACCTGGTGGAAACTCTTCTTTGAATGAATTAAATTCAGAAATGTGGCCTATTCCTCCCGCCAACATAATCGGCTTGTGATAACCACGCATCTCGCCCGCAATCAATTCTTCGAAAGTGCGGAAGTACCCAGCTAGACTAGGGCGACCAAATTCATTGTTATATGTAGCCCCACCAATTGGGCCTTCCAGCATGATTTGTAAAGCGGACGAGATGCGTGAAGGCTTGCCGTACGAATGATCTTCCCAAAACTCCCGGTACACTTCCCAAGGCTGGATAAACATAGGAATGTTTAAATTTGAAACCGAAAATCCTGTGAATCCTGCTCTAGGTTTGGCGCCACGACCAGTTGCTCCTTCGTCCCGAATTTCACCTCCCGAGCCAGTAGCGGAACCAGGATAGGGAGATATTGCAGTGGGATGATTGTGAGTCTCCACCTTCATCAGGATATACGTTTGCTCCTCGGCATAACTGTAAGAGTGATCCTTACCAGGATAAAAGCTTGCAATTTTAGCTCCTTCGACGATGGAGGAATTATCTGTATAAGCCACCACCGTACCTTGCGGATGCAAATGATGAGTATTACGTATCATTGAGAACAAAGACCTTGCCTGGGGTTTACCATCTATGACCCAGTCAGCATTAAAAATCTTATGGCGACAATGTTCTGAATTAGCCTGGGCGAACATCATCAACTCTACATCAGTTGGATTGCGCCCAATGCGTGAGAAATGGACTGCAAGATATTCAATCTCATCGAACGATAATGCAAGGCCCATTTCACTATTGGCTCGTTGCAACATCTCTATCGCGTCCATTCGCATATCAACTATATTGAGCGGTACAGGCTTAGAATGTTGGAACAAAATTTCCGCATCTTTGAACGAGCTGAACACTACTTCGGTCATGCGATCATGGATCAATGGAAGCAGTTGATTTCTCTCCTCGGCTGATAGTCCGTCCTTAGGTTGTATATAAAACGCTATGCCACGCTCTAATCGCTCAACTGCATCTAGTCCACAATGACGAGAGATATCAGTAGCTTTGGATGACCAAGTAGAAATGGTTCCGGGACGCGGCAACACCAGCAATAATTCGCCGGAGGAAATATTACTCTGGTGTGCTGCACCGTAAGTAAGCAACTTTTTGAGAATAATGGTTTCGTCTTCCCGCAAACTACGTGCTTCTGAGCAAAAATGCCAATACTCGGCGTAAATGTGGGAAACTTGCGGGACAACTGTTTTGAGTACACCTTTTAATTTTTCCAGACGGAAAGAAGAAAGGGCATTACCGCCACGGAATCGGAGCATTAGGTGAAGTGTGGCATTGAATTAAAAAGTATAATTTTACACGAGAAGACACGCTACCCACAGTCTTAAAAGTAGTTGCTTGGATACATCACGTTATGAAAAATAAAACTCCTATCTATCTCACCACTGAGATACGCAAGATTGAGCAGCTTGCCTCTGCCTTACCTAATCCTGCCAACTTGATGGAAAAAGCCGGATTGGCTGCAGCGAAAGTAGCACAGGATAAACTGCTGACCAATGAAAGAAACAAAGTTTTGGTACTAGCGGGCCCCGGTAATAATGGTGGCGATGCCTTCGTTGTTGCTCGTTATCTGCAAGAATTGTGGTTCAAAGTCACGCTAGTATTTACTGGGACACGCGACAAATTATCCAGTGATGCAAGGAATTCTCTGGATGCTTGGCTTACCATAGGGGGCGAGATACTTTCTGAAATCCCAGCTAAGAAAAATTGGAATGTGATAATAGATGGGTTATTCGGTATCGGTCTTGAACGAGACCTTGAGGGTAAATACTATGAGCTAGTCAATGTGATTAATCACATGAATCTGCCTGTACTTGCACTCGATATTCCCAGTGGCCTGGACAGCGACAACGGCCAAGTACGCGGTGTGGCAATATACGCCGCCATAACCGTCACATTTATTGGCCTGAAACCAGGTCTCCTGACTCATTATGGCACTGAGTATTGTGGAAAAGTTTTACTACGCAATCTTGATATCAATGCGCCTACCCTGATAAAACCCCGCTCATGGATATTGGACCAAGCTTGCACACAGAAATTGTTACTACCGTCTCGCCCCGCTAACAACCACAAAGGTATGTTTGGCAGCGTGGGTATTATTGGTGGAGCAGCAGGAATGGTGGGAGCTGCATTCCTTGCAGGAACAGCAGCACTAAAACTAGGATCAGGACGTGTATATCTTGGCTTGGTTGCTGAGGATACACCTAAAGTCTACTCCGCGCAGCCTGAACTGATGCTACGCCCGGCTTACGAACTATTTAAGCTTGATCATCTGAATTGTCTGGTTATTGGCCCAGGGTTGGGGATGAGTGCTAACGCCCATTTTTGGCTTGACTCCGCGCTCAAATCTGCACAACCCTTAGTGCTAGATGCCGACGCGTTGAATCTTATTTCAACCCATCCCAAGCTTGCTAATACACTGAGTGCCCGCAAAGTAAATACCGTGCTCACTCCCCATGCTGCAGAAGCGGCACGAATGCTGAGCATCGGTACTACAGTAGTTCAGAATGACCGTATGGCCGCAGTAAAAAATCTAGTAGAGCGTTTCAAATGCTATGTGGTGCTGAAAGGCGCAGGTAGCATTTGTATGTTACCTGATGGAAAGCGTTACATAAACACTAGTGGTAATCCAGGCCTCAGTAGCGCCGGAACAGGTGATGTATTATCCGGGATTATTGGTGCTTTGATAGCACAGGGTTTGAGTGTAGGAAACGCACTGTTACTGGCAGTTTACTTGCACGGTGCAGCAGCAGATGAACTGCTAGAACAGATTGGTGGTCCAGTGGGAATGACAGCATCAGAAATCACGGATACTGCCCGCAGCCTATTAAATCAGTGGATTTACATTCCTAGAACATAGCGTTCGATACTAGATAAACATATATTAATAAACAATGCGTTATTATAACTAGCTTGGATTTGTATTTTCTTTATTTAATCCATGTAACCATTGGGGCGTATCTGACAACTAACTCTGCAACACTTCCGATGGTAAAACGTTTCCATCCACTATGGCCATGTGTTCCAAGGGCGATCAGATCTACTTTGAGCTCTTCTGCAACGCGAACAATCTCATGGCCGGGGGTTTCCCTCGGCGAAGATAGTTTCGACTTCTAAGTCAAGAGAGTTTGCTGGTTTATTTGCTGGTTTTTTAAGAGCATCTATTCCGAGTTGTCGGATTTATTCTTGACTTTAAGTCAACTTGATGAGTTCTTCTGTCGTTAAGTTAAATAATCCAATCACTACATAATGAGACGCGGGAACGTTCCATTCTGTCGGATTTGTTATTGACTTTCAGTCAACTTAATTAGTTCTTCTGTCGTTAAGTTAAATAATAAGATTACTACATAATGAGACCATAATGAGACGAGGGAACGTTCCATGCTGTCGGATTTATTCTTGACTTTTAGTCAACTTGATGAGTTCGTATTCCGTTAAGTTAAATAATCCAATCACTACATAATGAGACGAGGGAACGTTCCATTCTGTAGGATTTGTTCTTGATTTTAAGTCAACTTTATGAGTTCGTCTGCCGTCAGTCAAAGAGGTAATGTGGTACAACAAGAAACAGATTTCTTCTCTTCTGCTAGCCTCTTCTTTATATAGTCCATGCTAGACCTCGATAAATCCTGCATCATTCTCCCTCAGCCGCCACGACGTAAAGAACGATCATGCCTCTCGAGTCATGGTCATACCGCATCGTTGACACCGGACCTTTTCGACACTGCCTGCGGCACCAAACCCGAGCGTCTTATTGATTACGCGAAAGTTATGAAATCCTATCCAACACAGGAAATGGCCTAGCAATGAGAACAGCTTTGACATATCGTGACAGCAAACATGAATCTTTCTATGCTTTTCATAAAAGTACTTTTGTTTTCAAAAAAGCATTCCCTATAAGTGGCAAATCAGAGCTAAATCCCAAAATTGTTAGTAGTAGAAGCGATGCCGAGAGTATTTTTTCTACCATTGTGGGAATATTATTCATTGTCTATTACGATCCTATAAGTTATTTCTAAAATGCAAGTAAGAGTGATAGATACGGCTTACTTGAGAGAATCTTTAGGGTAAAACTGAATGCTGAATGTCCGCTTTTGGCATAAAGCGGGCATGAAGAATTACAATCTCGACGACCTTATTCAGGCGGTAGATAGATGCCGCCTGAATGTAGTATCTTTGTCAACCCACAACCCACCAATAAAAAGGATAAACCTGAATGAAAATAGTCGGCATTAA
>QIFK01000211.1 GCA_003230615.1 Nitrosospira sp.
CAAGTTTCGGTGTGTTGGGTGAGGCTGCAAACAGTGTTGGTGGCTACTTAGCAGGGGCAGTGCCTGTAAGCAGTTCTTTCGGGGCATCATCAAACGGCGGATACAATGCCTCTCAAATGTTGGGAATGAATGTAGGGGTACCTACCATTGCACCATGCCAAGCTTATGTATTGTTGAATATTGAGCCGGAACTCGATGCTTACAATCCTCAGGATGCAATGAAAACATTGGATGCAGCGGAATTAGTTGTCATGATGAGTACGTATAAGCTTGGTGCCTCTACTTGCGTAGATTACGCTGACGTGATGCTTCCAATCGCTCCATTTACTGAAACTTCAGGTACTTTTATCAATACAGAAGGTCGTGCACAAAGCTTTAATGGAGTAGTAGCTCCATTGGGTGATACACGCCCAGCATGGAAAATATTAAGAGTGTTGGGCAACCTGCTGCAACTTGAGGGTTTTAATTTTGAAACACCTGAACAGGTGTATGCGGAAGTTATCCCTCCTGGGACTGATATCAGAAAACTTCTGGATAACAAGTTAAAGAGTTTTACGGTAAGCGAGCTAAAGCAGGAAAATTACGGAATTCAGCGCATTGGTGAAGTGCCGATTTATCAGACTGATCCTATTGTGCGTCGTGCTGAATCGTTACAGCTTACTCGTGATGCAACTGTACCAGTAGCGTGGATGTCAGGTTTGTTACTGGAGAAACTGGGTGTAAGTGTGGGAGACAAAGTAGAGTTAAAACAAGGAGAGGGCAAGGCGTGTCTACAAGCAGCATGTGATGACAACCTTCCATCAAACTGTGTCCGCTTAGTTTCTGCACATCCGCTGACTGCGGCACTGGGAGATATGTTTGGTGAAATTACTGTAAAAAAATTGTGACAGGCAAGACCGAGGTTTATTAATGGTATACGCACAACAATTTTTCGGACAGTTTTTCGGAACAGAGTGGGGGCCAATGTTCTTCTCACTTACCAAGAATTTACTTTTAATTTTCGCAATTGTGCTTCCGTTGTTGCTTGGTGTAGCTTATCTAACATTTGCAGAGCGCAAGATTATCGCTTTCATGCAGCTTCGTGTTGGACCTAATCGAGTAACTTTTTTTGGCATCCCTTGGTTGGCTGGATGGGGCCAGCCTATAGCTGATGCGGTTAAGGCAATGATGAAAGAAATCATTGTACCTGAACGTGCCAACAAGTTTCTGTTTGTGCTGGCGCCAGTTTTGACCATCGCACCTGCACTAGCAGCGTGGGCGGTGGTACCGTTTTCGCCAGAAATGGTTTTAGCTGATATTAATGCTGGGTTACTTTACATTTTAGCGATGACGTCCATGGGTGTTTATGGAGTTATCATCGCTGGGTGGGCATCCAATTCTAAGTATGCCTTTCTTGGTACGATGCGGACTGCTGCTCAAGTTGTCTCGTACGAACTGGCAATGGGATTTGCGCTGGTATGCGTACTGATGATGTCGCAAAGTCTAAATTTAGGCGATATCGTCAAAGGCCAACAGGGCGGAAGCCTTATTAACTGGTACTTGATTCCATTGTTTCCCATGTTTCTAGTGTATTTCATTTCTGGTGTGGCAGAGACAAACCGTGCTCCATTCGATGTAGCGGAAGGTGAGTCGGAAATAGTTGCTGGCTTTCATGTTGAATATTCTGGGATGGCTTTTACTGTATTTTTCCTGGCGGAGTATGCCAATATGATTTTGGTAGCGACCCTTGCTAGCATTATGTTTTTAGGTGGCTGGTTGCCACCAATTAATATTGTGCCATTTACTCTGATCCCTGGTTTTATCTGGTTACTGTTAAAAATTGCATTTATGTTATTTTGTTTCCTCTGGTTTCGTGCAACTTTTCCACGTTATCGCTATGACCAGATCATGCGATTGGGCTGGAAAGTATTCATACCTATTACGCTGGTATGGATTGTTCTGTTAGGTGGAATAATGCAACTACCATCCTCATTTTTAGGTATGTTTCCGCTCAATTTATGGTTTCATTGAGATAGGAGAAATTGGTGAATCGTATTAAGGATTTTTTCAGTACTTTTCTGTTACTTGAGTTGCTCAAGGGCATGATGCTCACTGGGCGATATATGTTTGCACGAAAAATCACAGTACATTTTCCTGAAGAAAAGACACCACAATCACCTCGCTTCCGTGGATTACATGCGTTGCGTCGATACCCTAATGGAGAGGAGCGTTGTATTGCTTGTAAGCTATGTGAAGCAGTATGTCCAGCATTGGCGATCACTATTGATTCTGAGCAACGCGAGGACAGTACTCGTCGTACTACTCGCTATGACATTGATCTTACCAAGTGCATATTCTGTGGTTTTTGTGAGGAATCTTGCCCAGTAGATGCTATTGTTGAAACTCATGTTCTCGAATATCACGGTGAGAAACGGGGTGATTTAATCTATACCAAAGAAATGCTGCTGGCGGTGGGAGATAAGTATGAAGAACAAATAGCGAAAGATAGAGAGAAGGATGCGGGTTATCGGTAATCTGTTATTAAGTACATATGAGCTTTCCAGAGATAAGTTTCTATTTTTTTTCAACAATACTTGTGCTTTCTGCACTTGGCGTTATTACATCTCGTAACCCGGTACATGCAGCGTTGCTGTTGGTTTTAGCATTCTTTACTTCTGCAGGATTATGGTTGTTGCTAGGTGCGGAGTTTCTCGCAATTACGCTGGTGCTGGTATACGTAGGAGCAGTAATGGTGCTGTTTCTATTTGTAGTAATGATGTTGGATATTAATCTTGATCAGCTACGAGAAGGTTTTTGGAAATGGTTCCCATTTGGTGCACTCTTAGCACTGGTAATGGCTGTCGAAGTGGCAATGGTTCTGATAAATAAGGGTTTTGGTATTGGTCAGATGCCTGTACCATCGCCACATGCCCCTGATTACAGTAACACCAAGGAGTTGGGTCGTTTAATTTATACCGAATATGTTTATGCGTTTGAATTGGCGGCGGTGATTTTGCTGGTAGCGATGGTTGCTGCTATTGCTTTAACCTTGCGTCATCGCTCAGGTAGTAAATTTCTAGACCCGGCTCAACAGGTAGCAGTGAAACGAAAGGATCGAATACGGATAGTTTCGATGCCATCTGAGAAAAAAGAATAATAGAAATCTGTAACCAAGCTTTAGTGCTGTTCAAATAAGGGGCGGTCCATTGATATCGTTGTCTCATTACCTAGTACTTGGTGCGGTTCTATTCGCTATCGGTATTGTCGGCATTTTCCTTAACAGGAAGAATGTGATTATTTTATTGATGGCAATTGAGCTGATGCTACTAGCGGTAAATATGAATTTTATAGCGTTTTCGCATTATCTGCAGGATATATCTGGACAGGTTTTCGTATTTTTTATTCTTACAGTTGCGGCAGCTGAGTCTGCTATTGGTCTCGCGATATTAATAGTGTTGTTTCGAAATTTGCGCACTATCAATGTAGATGATTTAGACAAACTCAAGGGGTGAGCTTCAGGGAGCTAAGGACTGGATGAAAGCGCCCATGCCTGAATACTAAATTCCATGATCGAAATGCAGAAATTATATTTGTTGGTTCCGATGGCCCCGCTAGTAGGGGCGCTTATCGCTGGTTTGTTTGGCCGCCTGATTGGCACAGTTTGGAGTCATCGCATCACTATTGCATTGATGTTTGTATGTTTGACAGCGTCCATTGCAGTTTTTATAGATGTTTTTAAGGGAAATATATATAACGGTAGTATTTATACTTGGATGACTTCTGGTGTTACTCACTTTGAGATTGGATTTTTAATTGACCAACTTTCGGCCACCATGATGGTGGTGGTGAGCTTCGTGTCTCTCATGGTGCATATCTATACCATCGGTTACATGCATGGGGATCCTGGCTACCAACGTTTTTTTAGTTACATCTCGCTTTTTACGTTTTCAATGTTGATGCTAGTGATGGCTAATAATTTCCTTCAGCTTTTCTTTGGTTGGGAGGCGGTGGGGTTGGTTTCCTATTTGCTGATAGGTTTTTGGTATACCCGTCCAACAGCAATCTATGCCAACTTAAAAGCTTTTTTAGTCAACCGTGTCGGCGATTTCGGTTTTCTTCTCGGTATTGGTATAGTTTTAATGTATTTCGGAACACTAGATTATGCAACGGTATTTGCGCAAGCACCACAGATGGCAACCCAGACAATTGAAATCATCCCCGGGTTACCGTGGATGCTGATGTCAGCAATATGTATTTTTTTATTTATCGGTGCGATGGGCAAGTCTGCACAATTTCCACTGCATGTATGGCTACCCGATTCTATGGAGGGACCGACACCGATTTCAGCTCTAATCCATGCAGCAACAATGGTAACTGCAGGTATTTTCATGGTGGCACGTATGTCACCATTGTTTGAACTATCTGATACTGCCTTATCAGTTATGCTGGTGATTGGTGGTATTACCACTTTGTTTATGGCATTGGTAGCGATTGTACAAAATGATATAAAACGTGTGGTGGCATATTCAACCCTATCACAATTGGGTTATATGACAGTGGCGTTAGGAGCATCGGCTTATTCGGCAGCAATATTTCACCTCATGACACATGCTTTCTTTAAGGCAGCGCTGTTCCTGGGAGCAGGCTCAGTGATCATTGCAATGCATCACGAGCAAGATATGCGGAAAATGGGAGGACTTAAGAAATATATGCCTATTACCTACTGGACTATGTTTTTTGCTGCATTAGCAAATACTGGATTCCCTGGTCTTTCCGGATTTTTCTCTAAAGACGCTATCATTGAGGCCGTCCATTTTGCTGACATACCAGGTGCAAATTTCGCGTACTTGTGTGTATTAATAACTGTATTCGTTACGGCTTTTTACACATTCCGCATGTTATTCATGACTTTTCATGGTGAACCACGTATGGATCAGCACACTAAGGAGCATATACATGAATCACCATGGGTGGTTACTTTACCGCTTATCGTTCTGGTAATACCTGCTATTAGTGCAGGTTGGCTAATTGAATCTATGTTGTTTGGGGATTATTTTGGTAGTGCCATACAAATCGGATCGCTACATGAGGCAATTTCGAAAATGTCTGCACAATTTCACGGTGTATGGGGAATGATGACTCATGCGCTTACCACTATGCCATTCTGGTTTTTATTGGGCGGAATTTTTACTGCCTGGTATTTTTATATGGTGAAGACCGATTTACCGGGAAAAATACAGCAGATCTTCAAACCTATTTATACCTTGCTAGAACGTAAGTACTATATTGACGAATTCTATTCCTGGTTTTTCGTAGGTGGCGTGCATGCTATGGGTCGCGGTCTTTGGAAGTTCGGTGACGTAAAAATTATTGATGGATTCTTTGTCAATGGTACGGCGCGGGTGGTTGTGTGGACTGCCATGCTGATGCGTCGCTTTCAGTCGGGTTATATCTATCACTACGCTTTTACCATGATCGTCGGCGTATTCGTACTAATAAGTTTGTGGTTGTACCGTACATGACAGAACGACAGCTAGGTGGAAAGTACTGTGTTTTTCCAGCTTACAGCATAACTACGCGACAATAAATAAAACGGAATAAATATGTTGTTTGGTTTTCCCCTATTAAGTTTAGTTATCTGGCTGCCAATTTTTGTTGGTATTGTAGTGCTTGCTACTGGTGGCGACCACAATGCACGATTGGCAAGATGGTTAGCACTTGTGGGATCGATATTGAGCTTACTGGTTGCTATTCCCCTATATATCCAGTTTGATCCAATCATGAGCGGCATGCAATTCGTTGAATACCATGCCTGGATTGAGCGATTTAACATTCATT
>QIFK01000175.1 GCA_003230615.1 Nitrosospira sp.
TCTCTGTCAGATATTTCCTTTAGCTTCCCATCTCGCTCATTAGCTAACCGCAGCACTAGCTCTGTCTGCTGATCAGATCCATCTTGGGTATTCTCAAGAATGATTTGCTGACGACGAACAAAACTGTTTTGAATCATCTCTTCTTGGGTCTGCAATGAATTAATAACCGAATCCAACTCACCATTAATGGCAACGGGAGTAATACCCACGGGACCAGTCCCAACCCCAGTCACCGTTGACCCAGGCAATGATAATTTTTGAGCAGGTCTACTGGCTTGATTCTCGAGTGCTGTTAATTTCTGAGAGGCCATGACAGCAGCCAAGGCAAACTCATTAGCAATATTTTTAAAATTAGATAAACTTCTTCGAGTAGAAGCGTTATCAAAGAGAAAGTTTTCAACCTCAGATCTAAGGACCAATAAATCAGTAATTGACTTAGCTAAACGATTGTAAATAATATCGAGCTTAACCATCGCTACTTGGGTAGGCAATATTGAGCCGATGCTATCGCGAAGGCCCTGCGACAAATCGGTTATCGCCTCATTAACCATGATGATGGTGTCTGCCAACTCTAACGTCAAAGAAGTTCCCAATGATGAAAATGATGTTGACATATTAGTGATAGCATCATTCACCGAGGCAAGCTTATCTGCATCAGCGCGGGTTAATGAAAAACCTAACTCACTAAACTGGTTGGACAATTCATTAATCGCCCTTGATCCACCATCAGCAATTTGAAGTAATTTAGCCCCTTCAACATCCCACAACTTAATGGCCAATCTAACTCTGTCGGCTGAGTTCTCAACTTTATCAATAGCATCAGCCAATATTTTAAACTGCTCATCCGCTCGCAAATTATTCAAAGCAATGGCGGACAATCCTAATTCATCTAGTGCTTTCCCTGTTTCGCCGATGCCTAATGCAGCTTCTGATATTCTTCGAGTTTGCCTTTGTAGTCCTGTGGTAAATGTATTGAAACTCACCCCAGATCTTTCTGCAATAAAAGCAAATTCACTCAGTGCTTCAGTAGATATTCCAAGCCGAATGGATAGCTTTTGAATATTGTCGCCTGCATCAATCGATTTTTTTATAATATTCGCAAAACCCACGCCAGCAATCGCAGTGGTTAACAGGCCAAACGCATTCGACAAGCCGCGAGTGCTTTGTCTAACCAGCCCAATGTTTTCACGAGACCGACGAAGATTGCGGTCAAATCGAGAAGTGTTGGCAATCATGTCAACACTAATGGTGCCTATCGTCGCCATTTCATCGCCTCCATATTTTTCTTTGCCGAATGATCCAGCTCATTTCTACGCTGCTGCTTTTCAAGGTCTTCGTTTTCCAGTAGATAAAACACTTGCCATTCGGCCAGTTCATGACAATCAATCACCTGATTCAACTGGGACACGGTGTACCCCAGCTTTTCCGCTAACCTAAACTTGAATCTTCGCTCTGGCCGATCTCTAAGTTTTTTTCTATCTCATCCATTTCCTTGTCGCTCATGGCATTAATCCTTTGAGCGGCAGATACCACGCGGTCTAAAGCAACACTACTCTGATTGCTTAATGCAGCGACATGACTCATATTAGCAATACATATCCCTGACTCATCGCACATTGTCATTACCAATAGCTTGGCACGAATATTCTCAAGATCAGGGACGAACTTGCCATTTTCTTTTTTTCTGAAAGAAGTCTCGTAGTCATCCTTTTCTTGCCCTGTCATTGTTTTAACATAAACATAACCACCCCATTCTGGCACCTCTACTTGTTCCACCTTAATGGAGTTGCAAGAAAGAATGGTATCAATATTTAATTCAGGCATTATGCCGTAGCTCTAGTTAATGTACTGGCTGCTTTGATACTGATGGGAACGGCGGCCAAATCGCCCACAGCGCCAGCTACAGGCTGATAATTCTCAACAATGCCAGTGCCGGTATAATTAGGATTTGTTGAGCTAACACCCCCTGTATTAACTGGACGAACGATAATAGCAGTCGTCACTCCTACCAAAGAGAATATAGTAGCGTCCACCTGTGATGCAGCATAATCCTGATGGAATTCAACCGACATGGTCCAATCCTTAAGTCCACCTTTATTCGATCGAGTCGTATCACCCATCGCCGTATCATCCAGCATCTCCGCTGAGTAATCGATAGTCAGCGACTTGACATCGTTTGATAAATCAACCCCATTAATACTAAAGAAAGCATCCGTTAAAACCAGTGTTGCCATGTTAAATTACTCCGAAGGTGACGACAAAAGGGAAGCTGGGAGTAGTCCCGCCGACTGTATAATTAACTCTAAAATAATCATCTGTTACCGCACCAGCCAACTCTAACCATTGCGATGCTTTTGCAGTGGCCTGGGTAAAAGTTAAAGCGGTCGCAGGTGAGGTAAATCCCGCATTGTCATCTCGCTGAATAATAACATCTAGCGTGGGCGATGTGCCGGTGACAGGCCCGATGACATGCAAGGCTGCATAAAGCTTCTGCGTGGATGAGACAGCTCCTAATTGATAGCCTGTTCCATTGCCACTCGCCGTCACTGTGCTATTAATACCTACCAAACCTCTTATCAGCTTGCCTGTACCCTGCGCTGTGGCGGTAAACTTATACAGATCACCGATGCTACCAGACTGCCCATATTCACCCACAATTGATTGAAATAAGAAAGCACGCTCACCCGAAGCCCCTGCCTCAGGAGAAATAGAGCAAGGGGCATCAGCGACAGAAAACAGGGTTGAGAATAGCACTTCATCCACCAGGTCAGTGCCTGCCTGCCAAAATCCAGCCATACTCATACTCACCTTTTTAAGCCCACCCTTATTCGATCGAGTATCATCCCCAAAAACGGTATCATCCAGCATCTCTGCCGAGTAATCGATAGCCAGAGAATTGAGATCTGAACTAAGATTAAATTGATCCAGCCAAATTTTCGAGTTCTGTACGACTTGAGTTGCCATTTATCTTACCTGTAATGCACCATGTAATCGTGGATGAATTGCCAATCTTCTGTTTCAGGGTCATAAAAATCAAATTCGTTTTCCATGAAAATCGCTTGCACAGTCACGCCAGCAGCTGTTCCTGTCCATCGCTTTAAAGCCGCTTTGACCTGAGTAGCGGCATCAGCCGCCACGGAATCATCCGCCCCAAATGCTGATACCTGCACTCTGGCATGCTGCAATCCTGTATCCGAACCCATCGCCCAATCGTAAGTATTACTTACCACGTAATAAGTGACCGCAGGATAGACAGGGTTTTGAGGTAATATCTTATGATAAATTCTATTGGACACCAAGTTTGTTAGCGCAGTATAAGCATTAAGCCGAGTCTTGATAGCCTTAAGAACTTCCATTATCCAGCTAGCCTTCTTATCTCAACATCAATATTACGAAAGACCTCATCACGAAACTTATCAATGGCATCTTGCGCCTTAGTATCAAAGGCCGGTCTAAGAAATGGTTTTGACCTTGCCCCAGGATGCATCTTCGATCCTTGGGTCTGCCTAGACCTTCGACCCGTCCTAAAGTTAGCCAGCTTATCGCGTTTCCTTAAGCTATGTGGGCGAGTGCCAAATTCAACTAAGTGAGCATACCAAGGGTCTTTCTTTTTATCTCTGTTTTTTCTTGGCCCCATTTGAACAAAAACCTGTCCAGGTCTTCCTCGTTTAAAACGAATACCTAAACTTTTTCTTAGCAGCCCACTCTCAACAGGCACATTTAATTTAGCCTGGTCAAGTACCACTTTAATACCGGCGCGAATGGACCGTCTAAGCACATTCTTTGAATTGCGAATAGGGAGCTGTATCAGCGCCCTTTCAAGCCGATCAAATCCACCTATTGTCACAGAAGTCATACTTGCTCCTCACACATTAATTCTATCTCACGATTGCGCTCATTGATATTAATGATTGACTGTATATCATAGACCTTGCCATCATAGGATACGCGCATCTTCGTCGTGATTCCACTGAAGTAATTAAACCTAAAGGAGACATTATTCTTTGTGTTTATCTGCCTGCTTGAGAAATACTCCTGACCCCTTGTTGGACTCACTTCAGCAAACACCTTCTTAAAGGTTGCCCAAGTTTCAGCTAACCCACCAAAAGCATTAACAACCTGAGTGACTGTTTCTATCTGAATAGACTTTGACTTGCGACCTGATATCAAAATCTCACCAATCGATAAGGATCCAGCATCATTTCATAGGAGCGCTGATAAGTATCAAATTCATTATTAAATAAGTTGCCAAATAGTAACTCACATTTAATTTTAATCGCTTGCTTGATCACTTCAGGCACAGCAGCATACCCACAGATATATTCCACTTCAATGGCATTATGCTTGTCATAGACTTCTGGCCACGATTGGGAATAAGTTAATGAGATATGGCCTGGATCGCTACGGTTATCTACATCATAAATACTGGTAGCTAATGTTTGCAATGCGTTAAGTGAATCATAATACTTAATGCTGGTGACAGATTGTAACTGTCCATAGGGTAATGACAGTGAGTAAAACGAATCAGCATAATACGTCCATGTCTGTGTCATGAATCTTCGCCATGTCACCACCTCTGCATCATTGGTGGCTGCTTTAAGAATGCCGAATATCAATGTATCATTATCATCCGTACCCTCTCTTAGCTGACACTTCGCCTCATCTAGCGTGATGGGATAGCCTGTTGGCGCAGTTAATAATGTCATCGGCATATTACGGAACCTTTATAAAATGAGCGACACCTTGCTGGTGCCGCCCACTACACACTCTACTTAAACAATTTCATCGACTGAGGCAAGATCAAAATCGCTGGCAGGCCCATGTCGAGGATTCATACCCAACAGAACGGCGGCACTATCACTAGCGGCTGTCGCCACTGTCATGATAATAGCGACAAATGAGAAGCCGCCTGCCACGTCCAATTCTTCAGCCAAAACATTAATGATGGCCTGCTTGTCACTGTCAGTCCCTGCTGCCGTAAACTGGGTGATGGCTTTGCCGGTGATATCCTTGACACCAGTGCCAGAGCTATCAGTCGCCTGTACTAATTTTGCGTCGACGACTGAATTGGTGGCCATCGTTCCCATCATGATGATAGCCATCAATGATTGGAATTTACCAGCATCCATGTAATCAGAGGTTAACGCACCGGCACCATTAGCATCTGGATCGATGACCCCACCTACTGCAACTGCTTGACTGCCTTTCATATTCATAAATGCCCCTTATGCGCGAGCCGCTAATTGAACAAATGGTGAAAGTGTTGACGCACCATTAGAAGGTGAGAACGCGGCTTGAATCGAAGGCTCGCCATCCATGCGGTAAATCGCACGGAAAGCGGTCGCTGCAGCATCAAAGAACACATGCATACTGGTAGCTACTTCAATACCGGATGACTTGGTAATCGTGCGATAGGCCATTAAATCAACCAAGTAGATATCACCCAGCGTTCCCAATGTTTGGCAAGTCTGGGAGACAATCACCGGACGACCCAACAACATACCCGCTGGTGATCCTTTCATGCCTTCATTGGGCGAGGTCCAGATCGGCTGGTTGCTGATGGTCATGGTGATCAACTGATTGTAAGCATCATTGTTAATCAGCCAAACTGAATTAGCCATGGACCCTGCTGGCAAGCGGCCAAACATTTTGGCCACATTGTTAGCGTTAATCGTAGCCGCCACTTGTGAGGTTTCTTTCGCCACCGTGACAATGGCCGATGAAGTAGCAATGCCTTTTGGTTGCCCTGCACCGGTACCATTAACGATACCGTTATCTGTCTTCCACTGGAT
>QIFK01000020.1 GCA_003230615.1 Nitrosospira sp.
GGGTAGATATTTTTGTAAGTACTACCTGAAAAGGTAAATTGATACTAGGAATGTAAAATGTAATTTAAAGCTTACGAAATGATCTTGTAGCAAATCTTATCTTGGAGCTGATTGTTAAATACATTTAAAGTGGTAGTTAGGATTTGTGGTTGCATTAGGTTTTAATATCTGCTTTGCACGACGTTTTGATTTTGCGCATTGTGCTTCGGCTAATTTTCTCGCTTCTTTTTCATTATAGTCTGAGGAGTCGACTATAACAGACCCGGGATTAGCATTAGGCACTCTATTTACAGTTTCGTGTGCGCAGCCCATTAATATCGAAATTACCAATACAGCCATTAAATTAATAATTTCTTTCCACATGTTTCTCATGTCTCTATGATCGCTATTCAAACAGTCTATTAAATGCTCTTAATGGTAGTTTACCTATGTGTATTAGGGAGTCCTAAATTTAGATATAAATATTCAAATATTCCTCGAATATTGAACTTCTACTGGGCTACATATAATGAGCGATAAAAGTAGCCCATAAATGCTTGTATACAATAAAGATGTACACAAAACACAAACAAATCATATTTTTGCAGAAAGTAGTTTCAAAATTATCTTTATTATAGCTATTGTTACTCTAAAGTTATAGAAGTACATTCCGATAATAGTATTTGAGATTCTTATCTCTGCACTGAGATTAAAATATTGAATACAAACGTAAAATTCGAACACTCGGGTATAAACTACGCATTAAATGCTCACGACTTCGTTGTCATCGAAAAATCGAGGTTATTTCGTGATATTAGTTTAGAGTCTATCGAGTATCTCCTAAACATATGCCAGGTGATAGAATTTACTTCTGGAAAAGAGGTGCTATCCCCAAACAAGTTCAATAGTTGTATTTACGTTGTGTTGACGGGGCGTCTAAGTGTGCACTTAGGTAATCCAAGTTTTTCGCCGCATATTGTGTTTGAGGCTGGTGATTGTGTCGGTGAAATGTCTATTTTGGATGGCAAACCAGTGTCCGCATATGTGATTGCAAAAGAAAAATCCAGGTTACTGATGATTCACCAGGAAGCACTGTGGGCGCTCATCAATATATCGCATGGGGTTGCCCGTAACATACTCTATATCCTTGCTGGTCGTATGCGTTACAATAATGATGCGCTGATAACCAGTGCCAGAATACAGGTGGAGTCGGAGCGCGTAGCCATGACCGATGGACTTACAGGCTTGCATAATAGACGTTGGCTTTCTGACTCATTCAAGCGCCAAATGCATCGTTGTGAGCTTGATAAGCTTCCATGCACGGTAATCATGTTGGACATTGATCACTTCAAAGAAGTAAATGACCAATATGGCCACATCGCAGGTGATCGTATTCTGTGCGGCGTAGCACAGGCGCTACTTAACACAATGCGTCCAGCTGATCTTATCGCTCGCTATGGCGGGGAAGAATTCGCGTTATGCTTGCCTGATACGTCAATCAAAGATTCCAGACTCATCTCAGAACGATTGCGCATATCGATTGCTAATACAACGACTACCTTTGAAGAAGGAAAACCGTTGCCAGCGGTTACTGTTTCTCTAGGCGTTGCTCAGATGCAGCCTGGACAGACGTTGGATTCACTTATCTCGGCTGCCGATAGTGCTCTTTACCGTGCTAAAGCGCAAGGCCGTAATTGTATTTCCGAATAATATCGGCTGACATCTGATTACTGTGAGATAGGTAAGAGTGTGGCTTTCACTTAAACCTGATTAGAGTATGCCTTATATTTCTCACCAAAGTTAACTCCTCCAGTCAAAACCTAGTATCAGTCTAAGGAGTTGAATTGTCTATAGAAAAATCAACTAAAGAAACAGTTGTGCTCGTGCATGGATTGTGGATGCGCGGTTGGGTTATGACATTGTTGGGATTGCGACTGCAACGCTGTGGTTTTCATACCGTTGTTTTTTCTTATCCTTCCATGAGTAATTCGCTGTCACAGAATGCCCTCCTTCTCTCAAATTTTGTGGCTAGTATAGCCGCATCACAAATACACTTTATCGGCCATAGTTTAGGTGGTCTTTTAATAATGCAGATGCTAGCAGAATGTCCTGATCCACGTGCCAGACGCATTGTACTAGTAGGAAGCCCTTGTCATGCTAGTTATGCGGCAAACAAGCTAGCCAGAATGGGGTTGGGTCGTTATCTGATAGGTCGTGGCATGCTACAGTGGTTGAAGCAGAAGGTACCGGAATGCGCTGACTGGTACGAGGTGGGATCAATTGCTGGTTGCGTAAGTTTAGGTCTCGGTAGACTATTAGGTGGCTTACCGAGTCCAAATGACGGTGTAGTGGCAGTTGAGGAAACACGGATATCAGGTACACGTGACCAGATTGTTCTCAATGAGAGTCATTCTAGCATGCTTATTTCTACTGGCGTCGCACATCAGGTATGCATGTTTCTGCAACACGGGTACTTTTTTCATAATCCGGAATAGTAATAGCTTTGAAAATTTTGCACACATTATCACTCTTTGTAGTTATAAGTCTTGCCTTCTGGCTTGATGGCTGCGCTAATCTTCCCTATTATGCTCAGGCCGTAGATGGTCAGATAGATATCATGCGCCGAGCTCAGCCGATAAATATGATTGTCGCCGACCCAAGTGTTGACAAAAAATTAAAGCACGCTCTATCCAAAGTTGTCCTACTACGTGAATTTGCCATTCGCGATCTGAAGCTTCCTGATAACGAAAGCTATACGAGCTATGCAGATTTGAAGCGGCCCTATGTGGTTTGGAATGTGTATGCTGCACCTGAGTTTTCCACCGAACCCAAAGAATGGTGCTTTGTGGGAGCAGGCTGTGTAGACTATCGTGGGTTTTTTTCTAAGGAAGAAGCAGAACATTTTTCGGAAGAGCTAAAGAGTGAAGGCTACGACGTACATATGGGTGGTATTCGAGCATACTCTACCTTGGGTTGGTTTGATGATCCTGTACTCAATACCTTTATCGGCTATTCTGAAATAGAACTCGCAAGACTAATTTTCCACGAGCTTGCTCATCAGGTGGTCTATGTGCAAGATGACAGCGTGTTTAACGAATCCTTTGCTACCATGGTCGAGCAGGAAGGGGTAGACCGCTGGTTAGAAAGTAATGGTACAGCTGAACAACAGGGCGCATATGATGCAAAACAGAACAGGGAAGCTGTTTTTATCAAGCTAGTATTAAAATATCGTAATCGTTTGAAAGAATTATTTTCCTCTAGAGCGAGCGACTCAGAAAAACGTGTATCGAAGCTACATATTTTTTCTGAGTTGCGTAAAGAATTTGCCCAGCTAAAGGTAGCTAACTTTGAGTTTAGCAGCTATGACAAATGGTTTGCACTACAGCTAAACAATGCGCTGCTAGCCACAATTTCAACTTATACGCAACTTGTTCCCGCATTTCGTACATTGCTTATACAGCAGGGTGGAGATATGAAACGTTTTTACGATACCGTCAAGGGGATCAGTAAGTTGACTGAGAAAGAGCGGAATTCTACATTGAAAGTGGACGGGGAACTGCGCTGGGATGCTGCAAGGAAAATAATACAGGCGGAGCCTATCTAATTAGAGTTTCAGTTAGATAACATAGTGAAACTACACATGGAGTCTTCTAGTAACATTACTCTGACAAAGCCCAAGCAACATCATAATTTAATGTTTTAGACATATTTTTGTAATCTAATTTCAAATTTCTACATGGTTTTTCTGCGCGCTACAATAACACCATCTCGAGTTGGGTTGATAAAAGCGTCAAACTCAGGGTCATTAAAAATTAACTGGTTATGTTCAATAATTGCTTCTGTCCAGCCAGGAACGATATCAACATAATCTTCCATTGCTACTCGTCCATGCCAAAGTACATTATCAGCAATGTAGAGCCCCCCAGGACTAATTTTATCTTTAGCAAGATGCCATACTTCTGGGTATTGGCCTTTGTCGACATCGTTATAACAGATATCAAATAGTCCCTCAGTTGTAGTGAAAATTTCTTGTGCAAGTCCGACATGAAAACTAACTCTATTCCATAAATTTGCTGAGTTAAGATATTTCTCAGCTTTTTCTTTGTTGAGAGGGTCACCGTCGCTGCAAATCACTTTTCCTTCTGGACCTACAGCTCTTGCAAACCAGTAAGCTGAATAACCGTATCCGCTACCAAACTCGAATACACGCTTGGCATTGGCGGTTTTTGTCAATGCTTCAAGAAAAATGCCTACTAGACGACCAATAATAGGAAAATTATTATTCTTCGCCACTGTTTCCATTTCAGTAAGAATCGGATGATCCGTTCGACCCACTAAGAGGCGCATGTAGTTTTCAATGGCAGGATTAACCGGAGTTAAAACATTTGTATTCGACATGGTTGGAGATTGCATATTAACCACTATTGTCTCCTCAAATAATAAAGCGATTTTGATTGTTCCTGTATATGAAGTTACGCCCAGGATGATGATGAGTCAATATGATTAGAGGTCTGGGCAAGATCAGGACCAGGAATTTGTTACTGTATTAAACACAAATCGTAAGTCTTTCGCAGAATATTTATTAAACCAAGGTGGTTAGATAGCAATGCTAGGATTTATGAAGGTCTAAGAAATCTTGGTCTACCTTAGTGTTGCATAAGCAGATGAGAACAATAGCATTTTCCTATTTAATTGCCAAAAAATTGTGTGTACGTGATCTAGCTGTACTCACGAGCGTGACAGAATATTGCAGCAATTTACAAATCATATGCTGAGTAATATTTGTGTAATGCGTCCTGTAATCTTTTCAATAGTGTGACTTTCTTCACAGAGTATTGTGTGAAGATCTACTAACCTACGCTTGCAAATAGGGAAATAAGACTGAAATATTAAGTAGTCACCATAGATTGAATATACATCCATGCAGGCACTGGTTAATTGTTGATCGGCCTTTAACATTTTTTAGAGCCGGGAAAACCCCAGTTGTTTTTAAGTGGAGGGAAGGCGATGAAACATATAGTTCAAGAAGTTTTACTAGTATTAATTATCACTATTATTAGTGTAATAGCTGCATTATTTATTGCACATAGTGTTCAATCAGAGACGCTGCATCAGAAAGATACATGGAGCCATTATTCAAAAGGCCATTCCACAATACATAATAATGGTAACAAGGCAGTTGTAGATAGCGAGTTTAATGAATGAATGTAGAGAAAAATGGGGAAGGCATATTCTATACAACAGTAGGCTACTTATCTCAGACAGGGAAAAATTTTCGTTTTAGTAAAAGTAGCACAGATTCATACAGCAACAATTTGCACGAATACACTCAAGAAACTCAGCACTCAAATCTCAATAGTGGGTTCTAGAAGATAAGATATTTCGAATCATTAAATTGATTCGTTACACAGTTGTTTTATAAACAGTACGCTTGCAATTAGTTTACGGGAAGGGGATCTCGGTGATATTTTTGTCAGTTAGTATTGTTCTCGAATAAGAGTGTATGGAGATTCGTTTCGATTACGTTGTATAATTTTTCCAGGGCCATATTCAACCACATGATCATTTTTCAGAATTACAGAGTAATCTGTTCGATCCCAAGAAAAACCACTGAACACAGACCAACCATTGATCAGGAGATCGGTGTAGAGGAGAGCTTCATATTCACCATTACGATGGAAGCCATCAGGGTTGCCAACGACACTTACGACTTCCGATTTAGTCAAACCTTCTCGAAGGTCTTTCATTTTTCCGACAGTAGCGCACGAGGTTAGTAGCAATGTAGTGAGTAAAGCAAGAAT
>QIFK01000149.1 GCA_003230615.1 Nitrosospira sp.
GATGATGCCCCGAAAGAACTGCTTACAGGCACTGCCCCTGCTAAGTAGCCACCAACACTGTTTGCAGCCTCACCCAACACACCGAAACTTGTTTCTGAGATTTGTGCAATGTGCTGTGCCAGCACATGGATAACCGAATATTGTGGGTGATGCTGCGTCATATTTCCGAGAAAAATGGAGGCCGGCGAATTATTTATTAGACTAACTGCTATCGAACGTGCAGTATCAGTTACATTATCAACTGCTTCTACCACAGACTTCACGGCATCAGGAGACCCTACTCCTTTTAACTCAACTATAGCTTTCAATACTTGCGCAATTATCCCAACCATTTTTGAAGGCGCAATGATGGCTTGGTTAACTACTTCTGTAAGTAAATCATCCCCTACAGGGTTTATCAGATTTAATTCTGCTCCTCGCTTTACTGCCCTACGTAAACGCTGTGCGAGGAGAGGATGGTCCTTACGCAAATTGCTACCTATGACCAGAACTGATTTCAGTTCCAAAATATCGGTAATACTCATTCCTAGCCAGGGTGCACCTTGCAGATAACTATCTGCATCAAAATCAGATTGGCGTAACCGATAATCTATATTTTCACTACCCAAACCCCGGATAAGTTTTTGTAGCAGATATAGTTCTTCTAGCGTACTGTGAGGAGAAGCTAATGCGCCGATACTCTGCGCGCCGTGTTTTTCCTTTGCCGCTTTCAATCCATTAGCAATAAATTCAAGCGCAGTTTGCCAGTCACACTCCTGCCATTGTCCACTACGCTTAATCATAGGCGTGGTCAGACGATCTTCAGAATTAAGTCCCTCGTAGGAAAAACGGTCTTTGTCTGATAGCCAGCATTCGTTGACCTCTTCATTATCGCGCGGTAATACACGCATTACACGATTGTGCTTCACCTGTACTATTAGATTAGCACCGAGACCACAGTGCGGACTTATAGACTTTCTACGGGATAGTTCCCATGTACGAGCAGAATATCGGAATGGTTTGCTGACAAGTGCGCCCACCGGACAAAGATCAATCATGTTGCCAGATAACTCCGAATCCACTGTACTGCCAACAAACGACAAGATTTCTGCATGCTCACCACGACCAGCTAGGCCCAGCTCCATAATGTCAGCAATTTCCTGACCGAAACGTACACAGCGCGTACAATGGATGCAGCGAGTCATATCCGTAGAAATAAGCGAGCCAAGATTTTTGTCTACTACTACGCGCTTAGTTTCTTCATAGCGTGATGCGCTTGCTCCGTAACCTACTGCCAGATCCTGTAACTGGCATTCACCTCCTTGGTCACAGATTGGACAATCCAGCGGATGATTGATGAGCAGAAACTCCATCACTCCTTTCTGTGCCGTAATCGCCTGTTCACTGTGTGTGTACACCTTCATTCCTTCCACAGCAAATGTAGAGCAGGCTGGTAAGGGCTTAGGGGCTTTCTCCACCTGCACTAGGCACATACGACAGTTTGCAGCAATAGACAGTTTCTTGTGATAGCAAAAATGTGGAATGTATATGCCTAACTGATTGGTACCATCCATGACGGTTCCACCTTTGGGTACTGATACCTGCTTACCGTCGATTTCGATATTTATCATTGGGCAAAAATTCTTATATTTACTACACGTAACCACAGATAACAAATAATAACTCGCTTCATTTTATCGGTGGGCATGTGCACTACACCATACATTTCTTGTGTTCAATATGATACTCAAACTCGTCACGAAAATGCTCTATCATGGCACGCACTGGCATCGCCGCCGCATCCCCCAGTGCACAGATCGTGCGTCCCTCAATATTGTCGGCAACATTGTTGAGAAGATCCAGATCTTCTATTCGCCCCTTGCCGGTCTCAATACGGTGTATCACACGATAGAGCCAGCCAGTGCCTTCACGACACGGTGTGCACTGACCACAGGATTCTTCAAAATAAAAGTACGCTAGCCGTTCTAATGCCCTCACCATACAGGTGGTTTCATCCATAATGATAACTGCGCCAGATCCCAGCATGGATCCGGCCTTGGCAATCGAGTCGAAATCCATATCAGTCTGCATCATGATATCGCCAGGCAGTACTGGCATAGATGATCCTCCAGGAATACACCCTTTCAGCTTTCTTCCACCACGCATACCACCTGCCATTTCCAGCAGTTTTGCAAAGGGGGTTCCCATTGGTACTTCGTAATTGCCTGGTTTGTTAACGTGACCAGATACCGAGAAAATCTTGGTACCACCGTTGTTGGGCCTGCCAATCTTTAGATATTCCTCTCCACTGTTCCGGATAATCCAAGGTACTGCAGCAAACGTCTCGGTATTATTGATGGTGGTTGGTTTGCCATAAAGACCATAACTCGCAGGAAACGGTGGTTTGAAACGCGGCATTCCTTTCTTACCCTCAAGTGACTCTAGTAGCGCAGTTTCCTCACCGCAGATATATGACCCGTAGCCATGATGATTGTATAACTGAAAACTGAAACCGGAGCCTAATATGCTCTCACCCAATAAACCTGCAGCACGCGCCTCCTCTACCGCCTCTTCCATGCGCTCGTATGTATCCCAGATTTCGCCATGAATGTAATTGTAGCCAGTCCTGATACCCATTGCGTAAGCTCCAATGGCCATCCCCTCTATCAGGATATGCGGATTGTGATGCATGATGTCGCGATCTTTGAAGGTGCCCGGTTCACCCTCGTCTGAATTACATACTAGGTATTTGTCGCCTTCATACTGTTTAGGCATGAAGCTCCACTTCAATCCGGTTGGAAAGCCTGCTCCACCTCGTCCGCGTAGCGCTGATTTTTTCACCTCCTCGATAATTTTTTCTGGTGGAATCTTTTCGGCCAGTATCTTTCTTAACGCGGCATATCCCTCTCGCTGTTCGTAATGGCCAAGCCGCCAGTTTTCAGGATCGGACGAATTCACCCCAGAAAGCAAAATTCCAGGCTGAAGTATCTGAGTTAACTGAGTCATTTACTCAGCTCCTCCAGTAATTGATCAATCTTTTCGTTAGACATAAAACTACACATACGTTTGTTATTGACTAACAACACCGGTGCATCGCCACACGCACCCATACACTCACCCTCTTTAAGAGTAAATTTTGCGTCGGCCGTAGTCTGATTGAAACCAATATCTAGTTTTCTTTTTAAATGGGTAGCTGCATCGGTCCCACCGGACAAGCCACAAGGTAGATTAGTGCAAATGGTGAGCTTGTATTTTCCCAATGGCTGCAAGTTATACATATTGTAAAAAGTCGCCACCTCATACACTGCAATCGGCGGCATCCCTAAATATTGAGCGATAAAATCCATAGTTTCGTTGGCCAGCCAACCCTTTTCATCCTGAGCAATAGCGAGCGCTGACATCACCGCAGATTGTTTCTGATCGATAGGATACTTCTCAACTTCGCAATCTATTTTTTTAAGTGATAAGACGCTTAACATTTCAATTGGTAGTCTATATTCATATTTCTACCTATCTATTTCACCAAACACGATATCCTGCGTACCGATGATTGCTACAACGTCGGCAATCATATGCCCGCGCGACATCTCATCTAGTGCCGCCAAATGGGGGAAACCTGGAGCACGTATTTTTAAACGATAGGGCATATTTGCACCATCTGATATAAGATAAATACCAAACTCACCCTTGGGATGCTCAACCGCGGCATAAACTTCACCCGGCGGTACATGGAAGCCTTCTGAAAAAAGCTTGAAATGGTGAATTAATTCTTCCATATTCTGCTTCATTTCTACACGCGAAGGTGGTGCAATTTTGTGGTTATCAGTTATTACTGGACCGGGATTCTTACGTAACCATTCAACACAATGTTTAATAATACGATTAGACTGACGGAATTCTTCCATACGTACTAGGTAACGATCATAGCAGTCGCCGTTGACTCCTACCGGTATGTCGAAGTCAATCTGATCATAAACTTCGTATGGCTGCTTCTTACGTAAATCCCATTCTACGCCAGAACCACGCAGCATCGGCCCTGTAAAACCTAGCGCCATAGCCCGCTCGGGTGAAACTACACCAATGCCAACCAAACGCTGTTTCCAAATACGATTGTCTGTAAGTAAGGTTTCATACTCGTCCACATATGTGGGGAAACGGTTAGTAAAATCCTCAATAAAATCTAGTAACGAACCTTGGCGATTCTCATTTAGTACCTTGGTTTTTTTTTCGTTGTGAATTTTAGATGATTGGTATTGTGGCATTGAATCCGGTAAATCTCGATAGACTCCACCGGGGCGATAATAGGCCGCATGCATCCTCGCTCCCGACGCCGCCTCATAACAATCCATTAGGTCTTCGCGCTCACGGAAAGCATAGAGAAACACTGTCATTGCACCTACATCCAACGCATGCGCCCCTAACCATAAGAGGTGATTAAGTATGCGAGTAATCTCATCGAACATCACACGAATGTATTGCGCACGCAACGGCACCTCAAGTTGAAGTAATTTCTCAATGGCCATCACATAGGCATGTTCGTTTACCATCATCGAAACGTAATCCAGCCGATCCATGTAGGGAACTGACTGGATATATGGCTTATTTTCGGCCAATTTCTCGGTAGCACGATGTAGTAACCCAATATGAGGGTCAGCGCGTTGCACTACTTCACCATCTAGCTCTAGTACTAAGCGCAATACCCCATGCGCCGCCGGATGTTGTGGCCCGAAATTCATAGTGTAGTTACGTATCTCAGTCATGTGTCAGTGAACTCCAAGTAACAACCTCATTTATTTCTCTCCATAACGCTCTTCACGGATTACACGAGGCATAATCTCACGCGGCTCAATACTGACCGGCTGGTAAATCACCCTTTTCTGATCTGGGTCATAGCGCATTTCTACGTTACCAGTTAGGGGAAAATCCTTGCGAAATGGGTTACCGATAAAACCATAATCAGTAAGAATGCGGCGTAAATCCGGATGTCCAGTAAAAACGACACCATAAAGATCAAATGCCTCGCGTTCAAACCAGTTTGCAACTGGCCATATTGCAATAACCGAGTCCAGCACTGGAAATTCGCTATTAGTAGCGAATGTCTTAACCCGCAACCTGTAATTATGTCTAATGGAAAGTAAATGATAAACAATTGCGAAGCGCTTATCCTGACGACTACCCTCAGTGACAGATTCTACACCGTACGACAAATAGTCGACCCCACACAGGTCAATAAGAATTTCAAAGCTTAGCTCAGAATTATCACGTAGAGTTTCCATTACCCACAATAATTCAGTTGAAGCCACCTCGATGGTTAATTCGCCCAATTGCTTATCTACACTTACAAGCTTATTATTAAGCACATTTTGCAAACAAAGGGAGAGCGTTTCTAAACGAGAGAACGACATAATATTGCCTCAGCGGGCGATAGTGTTGGTGCGTTTAATTTTATTCTGCAGCTGAATAATCCCATAGAGCAGGGCTTCAGCTGTCGGTGGGCAACCTGGTACATAGATGTCCACAGGTACGATACGGTCACAACCACGTACCACCGAATAGGAATAGTGATAATAGCCACCACCATTGGCGCAAGACCCCATGGAAATCACCCATCGCGGTTCGGCCATCTGATCATAAACCTTACGCAATGCAGGTGCCATTTTGTTACACAAGGTACCAGCAACTATCATTACATCTGATTGACGTGGGCTTGGACGAAACACAACACCAAAACGGTCTAGGTCATAGCGTGATGCACCGGCGTGCATCATTTCTACTGCAGCAAGTCCAAAAGACATCGGCCACATAGAACCAGTCCGCCCCCAATTAATGACCTTATCCAGACTGGTGGTAACAAAACCTTTTTCAAGTACACCTTCAATACTCATACCATTAGTCCCACTCCAATGCTCCCTTCATCCATTCGTAAATGAAACCAACAATGAGAATACTAAGAAATATCACCATTGCAATAAAACCAAACAGGCCAATCTCGTTCAGCACTATCGCCCAGGGAAATAAAAACGCAATTTCTAGATCAAAAAGAATGAACAAAATAGCAACCAAATAATAACGCACATCGAACTTC
>QIFK01000094.1 GCA_003230615.1 Nitrosospira sp.
TCACTTAGTTTTAGTGTGCTAGATATCCCCGGTCATACCGCAGGACATATTGCATATTATGGCGCAAACTTACTATTTTGTGGCGACACCCTATTCGCTTGCGGTTGCGGACGATTATTTGAGGGTACTGCTCAACAAATGTATATCTCATTGCAGAAACTGGCGAAATTGCCTGATGTAACTTCAGTTTATTGTGGTCATGAATATACGCTAGCCAACATCCATTTTGCTAAAGAAGTTGAGCCAGGTAACCAGGTACTTATTGAACTCGAAGCATCAGCAGAAAAACGACGCGAGCTAAATTTGCCCACTCTACCTTCAACGATTGCAATAGAAAAGGCCTGCAATCCATTCTTGCGTTGCAGTCAACCTGAAGTCATACATAATGCTAGTAATTATTTTGGTAAACCTTTATCGGATCCTATCAGCGTTTTTGCCACGATCCGCGATTGGAAAAATAACTTTTAGTTTGCTTGTTTGTTCGAATCCTTAGATTTAATTCAATACAGAGTATGAGTATAAAGGTGTATAGGGTTTTATAGATTCAATGAATTCTACCAAGCTAGGATGTTATCGATGGCATGCAGTAGCTAATCAATCAGAGCTACGCTATGCAGCATTGCGTACAATTCTTGATAACTCTACCATGGCGGTTCAGCAGCGGGGACAATTTCATTTAGTACTTGCTGGTGGAGATACGCCTCGTGAAATCTACCAACAATTACGTTTTATCCAGACTGATTGGTCCACATGGCACATCTATTTCAGTGATGAGCGCTGTCTATTGCCGAACGATTCAAAATTAAACTCTTGCATGGCTAGAGAAGCATGGCTTGACCATGTACCAATTCCCGAGAGTCAGATGTATATTATTCCTGTCGAACTTGGTGCGAGTCGTGCTGCTTGCAAATATGCTCAAACGTTGCGATCTATCGGAATGTTTGATTTAACGTTTCTAGGGCTTGGTGAGGACGGCCATACAGCAAGCTTGTTTCCTGAGCACGAGTGGGGAATTGCACCTGATTCACCGGATACACTTGCGGTATTTGATGCACCAAAACCACCACTGCAGAGGGTATCTATGAGTGCGGCACGTTTAAGCCGTTCGCGACAAGTTATGTTTCTGGTTAAGGGTGAGTCCAAGCATATTGCTGTGTCTAAGTGGCGTAAAGGTAAAAATATTCCTGCACGAGCGATCATGCCAATAACGGGCGTCGATGTTCTATTAGAGTCTTCCCTGCTAGTTCCATTATCCGCATGATAGAAAATATTTAATTATCGCTAGTCAATAGTAAGAAATATTTGAGTACTAAGTATTTTGTTTTGTAGAGGCAGAATTTCCAAAGATAAACTTAGATTCTTACGTCAGAATGAGTCCGGTAATTAAACTGTTCAAATTTGATCAATTTTAGGGTGCACTCTGCGGTGAATGCGAAGAGTAATTCTTGATGTGTAATGGCATGAAGTAGTTTATCGAAAGAAAATACATAGCAGAATTTAAATTGATCATACTTACTATGGATTAAGATAGTCGCAAACCCTATGCAAGCTAAATTTTCAATTAATTGTCGCAAGTGCCAACGGTTGGTAAAATTTCTGGATGAAGTGAAAGTCAGTTACCCAGATTATCATGCGCGGCCTGTTCCAGCCTTTGGTGATGTAGCGCCTAAGCTTCTTATTATCGGGTTGGCTCCGGGTATGCACGGTGCAAATCGAACTGGTAGGCCATTTACAGGAGATTTTGCGGGAATTTTGTTATATAAAACTTTATATAAATACGGATTTTCCAGCTATGATGAGTCAGTTTCTGCAACTGATAGCTTACGTCTTATCGGATGCCGTATCACCAACGCGGTCAAGTGCTTACCACCCGGAAACAGGCCGGAGCTAAATGAAATTCGTAATTGCAACGGATATCTTTCGGCAGAGATTGCAAGTTTTGTAGCAGGAGAGGGAAGGGCATTGCTTGCTTTGGGTACTGTTGCACACCGGGCAGGGTTGATAGCCATGGGACTAAAATCTAAAGCATATCCCTTTGGGCATGGCATTATCCACACGTTGCCTAACAATCTGACTTTATATGACAGCTACCATTGTAGCCGCTACAATACTCAAACTAAACGTCTAAACGTTAGGATGTTCGAACAAGTGTTTGAGAAAATCTGTGCTAATTTAGCACTTCACATTAAAACTAAAGGATAGCCATGCCCTACGTAAATATTCGTATTGCCGGAGCACTTAGTCGTGAACAAAAGAAAAAAATAGCTGCAGAAATAACTGATACCCTCGAACGTGTTACTCACAAGCCGAAGTCATACACTTATATTGCTTTTGACGAATTATCTCATGAGAATTGGGCTATTGGAGGGGAATTGCTAGGTAAGGAGGAGTAACTGTTTTGTCTGCAGCTCCTGTTTTTAAAGCCAAAACTATATACTCAAGTTTACCTTCGCTGCCAGGAGTGTATCGCATGTTAAATGCGACGGGACAGGTTATCTATGTTGGCAAGGCTATTGATCTCAGAAAGCGTGTTTCTTCTTATTTCCAAAAAACCAGTTTAGCTCCTAGAACCAGGTTAATGGTATCTCAAATAACAGGGATTGAGAGTACTGTTACCCGCTCAGAATCTGAAGCATTGTTACTCGAAAATAACCTAATAAAAACATTAAATCCACGCTATAACATACTGTTTAGAGATGATAAATCATATCCATATCTTGTCTTGACAAAGCATGCTTTTCCACGCCTTAGTTTCCACCGAGGAGTGCTTAACAAACAGCATCATTACTTTGGGCCCTTTCCAAATGCTGGGGTTGTAAGAGAGAGTATTCAGTTATTACAAAAGATATTTCGTATCCGCACCTGCGAGGATAGTGTTTTCAATAATCGTACTCGCCCATGCTTGCTGTATCAGATCAAACGTTGCAGTGCACCATGTGTCAAAATGATTACTAGCCTAACCTATCGTGAGGATATTAGAAATGCCGAGCTATTTTTGCAAGGAAAGCAAATTGAGGTGCTTGAAAGCCTTGCTGTAAAGATGCGGAATGCTGCCAATGACTTAGATTATGAGCAGGCTGTTATATTTCGCGACCAAATTCAGACATTACGGAGAGTTCGAGAAAAGCAGTATATTGATAGTGGCAGAGCTTTAGATGCTGATGTGGTAGCTTGCGCTGTTCAAGGTAGTGGTGGGAAGATTTGTGTCAATTTAGCTATGGTTAGAGGAGGGCGACACTTAGGAGACAAGAATTTCTTTCCCCAAAATGCAGAAGGTTATGCCCCAGCAGACGCAGTGGAAGCTTTTCTTTGCCAACATTACCTGAATCGCGTTGTTCCACCTCTCATTATAGTGGGCGAGAAGATCCACAGAGAAGCACTGCAAGCTTCACTTACTGAGCAATCTGGACATAAAATTGTAATCAGTCTAAATCCTAAAAGCGAGCGGCGTATTTGGTTAGATATGGCAACAAAAAATGCGCATCTTGGGTTGGAACAACAGCTAGGTCGACTGGTTAACCAGGAAGAACGACTGCAATTTTTACAGCATGTACTAAAAGCCACAAATCTTACTCGCATTGAATGTTTTGATATCAGCCATACTCAAGGTGAGGCTACCGTTGCATCCTGTGTGGTTTACGATAACTTTTCTATGCGCAATGACGAATATCGTCGCTACAACATTGGTGGCATCACACCAGGGGATGACTATGCTGCCATGCGTGATGTTCTTTCAAGACGCTACCATAAAGTTGCCAAGGGAGAAGGTAGGCTACCTGATTTGATTCTTATTGACGGTGGTAGAGGGCAAGTAAACACCGCTAAGGAAACGTTGGTGGAGCTCGGTTTAAATTACACGGCCTTGGTTGGGGTATCAAAGGGGAGGGAGCGTAAACCTGGTCTGGAACAATTGATATTTCCCGGTACAAAAAAACCGCTACAATTACCTAAAGATCATCCAGGTTTACATCTAATTCAGCAAATTCGTGATGAAGCTCACCGTTTTGCGATTCAAGGGCATCGCGCTAAGCGTGGTAAATCCAGAGTCAGCTCATATTTAACAGAAATTAGTGGTGTTGGTAACAAGCGCCGTCAGAACTTGTTGGTGCAGTTTGGAGGATTAAAAGGTGTGCGGACCGCAAGCATCGAAGAATTGCAACAGGTAGAGGGCATTAGCCGTATTTTGGCTGAGAAGATTTACAAGGAATTACATTGAGTCTTAATCGAATGATTATTATAGTTTAATGGCATATTCTAACCATGGTTTTTAATCTACCTAATTTCCTTACCTGGATGCGGATACTCGCCATACCCCTGTTTGTAGGGATTTTCTATTTTCCACCGGCATGGCTGTCATATTCTGATCAAAATCTGTTTGCTGCTATCATTTTTACTGGCGCAGCTATTACAGACTGGCTGGATGGTTACTTTGCCAGAGTACTCCACCAAACTTCGGCCTTTGGTGCTTTTCTTGATCCAGTTGCAGACAAGCTAATGGTTGCGGCGGCGTTAATCATTTTGGTATATTTAGGAAGACTTGATGCCCTTATTGCCCTTATCATAATTGGTCGTGAAATTACTATTTCAGCTTTGCGTGAATGGATGGCACAAATAGGTAAAAGTAAAAGTATAGGGGTCTCTTTTCTAGGAAAAGTAAAAACTGTGTCACAAATGGCTGCGGTACCACTGTTACTGTATCATGACAACATAGGCAAAAATTTTAACGCTCAAGTAGTGGGTACATGGCTGATCTATCTGGCTGCTCTTTTAACACTATGGTCTATGGTTTATTACCTGAGAGTTGCTATTCCACAAGTATTGAAGCAGAGCTAGAAATTTCTTTAAAGCCGTGTCTTTACTTGCCTTTTCTTGACAAAAATAGACGCATCTTTATAATGCTTGATTCGTTTTCAGGTTATTTTCAAAGAAACTGAAATGCCTTATTCGCGGGAATAGCTCAGTGGTAGAGCACAACCTTGCCAAGGTTGGGGTCGCGAGTTCGAGCCTCGTTTCCCGCTCCAATTTTTAGGGAAAATAGATCCTTTGGCAAAAGCTCACACGTATGCAATTTGCGTGTCTTTGCAGAAAAATCTGTTTTACCCTTTTTTAGTTTTTCCTATATCGTTGCAATGCAATTCATTTTCCAATTGCACGACGACGGCGGGGTGGCAGAGTGGTCATGCAGCGGCCTGCAAAGCCGTGTACGCCGGTTCGATTCCGACGCCCGCCTCCATCTATTTTTCGGTCCTTGAGAGATTCCGTGATTTATTTTTTGGTATCGATAGAAAAGCAGATATCCCGCAATTAGCTACAGGCTTTTCGTACTGTATTCTGTTTTGACAACGCGACATTTCTTTGCCGTAATCCAGCTAAATATAAAATTTTTTCTTGAGTGCCCTTGGTAAATCCAACACACTGTCTGGATGCTGTTACTTTCACAAGTTTCTAAACGTTATGGGAACACAGTGGCTCTGGCGCCGACTGATCTTCAAGTTCCGGCTGGTGAGACTCTGGTGCTTATTGGTCCTAGCGGCTGCGGAAAGTCTACTTTACTGCGTCTGATTATTGGCTTAGTAAAATCAGATTCTGGAGCTATCACTTTTGCAGGGACGATTCTAACACCGGAAAACATCTTCCAAATACGTCAGCAAACAGGCTATGTTATTCAGGAAGGAGGTCTTTTTCCCCATCTTACGGTGC
>QIFK01000116.1 GCA_003230615.1 Nitrosospira sp.
CACTTCGCCGTGTCCCAGCGGAATTTCCATATCTACAAATGCTAGGGAGCGATAAGCTGTAGGAACAAATTCCTCGCGCCGTAGCTCTAAAAGAAGTTTGAGGACTTCAGGATCTAGCACATCCCATGGACGAATTTGCTGCTCCACCATGTTAAACCGGGTTTGTTCTAAATTCATATTTTTTTCCAGATTAATCCTTCTCGTGTACTTGCAATTATTCCATATTTCCTTTAGCTTCACAGCATAAGCTGGGGGTCCACTTCCAGAAGTTTGGAAGATTGGTGAGAGAGTCCCTTAACACCTGACACGGGTAATGCCGCCGTAGGGAAGCTGGAGTTAGCCCTCCTGCTCCTTAAGGCACCTCAAGGAGCGTACTATGAATTCCGTAGTTGTGAAACCCACCAAATTTTCAAATCGAACTGCACAAGTAGATGACGCAGCAATTAAACCTTTACCTAATTCCCGAAAAATATATGTGCAGGGCTCGCGCCCCGATATTCAAGTACCAATGCGAGAAATTAGTCAGTCTGATACGCCTGCCAGCATGGGTACAGAGAAAAACCCGCGAATTTACGTTTATGACACTTCCGGCCCTTATACCGATCCTGCAGCTAAAATCGATATCCGTTCTGGTTTACCCATCCTACGCGAGAAATGGATAGATGAGCGCGGTGACAGCGAAATCCTTTCCAATCCTGCTTCCATTTATGCAAGGAAACATTTAGCTGATCCTAAACTCGCAGAAATGCGCTTTGACTTAAAACACCATCCGCGTTGTGGAAAGACAGGAGCAAACGTGACACAAATGCACTATGCACGTCTTGGCATTATTACACCAGAAATGGAGTATATTGCTATACGGGAAAATCAGCATTCCGAAGAATCCACTGCACAGCACCACAATTTACCTAATCACCAGCATCCTGGAAATAGTTTCGGTGTATCTCCTCCTCAGTACATCACACCAGAATTCGTACGCAACGAAGTAGCACGAGGTCGTGCCATCATTCCCGTCAACATCAACCACCCTGAATCTGAGCCGATGATTATTGGGCGTAACTTCCTTGTAAAAATTAATGCCAACATCGGCAACTCAACACTTAGCTCTAGCATTCAGGAAGAAATTGAAAAAATGACATGGGCTATTCGTTGGGGCGGAGACACAGTAATGGACCTTTCTACCGGAAAAAATATTCATGAAACTCGTGAATGGATTATTCGAAACAGCCCTGTTCCTATTGGTACCGTGCCAATTTATCAAGCACTGGAGAGAGTAGATGGCAAGGCTGAAGACCTAACTTGGGAAATTTTTCGCGACACCTTGATCGAGCAAGCAGAGCAAGGAGTTGACTATTTCACCATCCATGCAGGAGTACGACTCGCCTATGTACCAATGACGGCTAAACGTATGACTGGTATCGTCTCACGAGGTGGCTCAATTATGGCTAAGTGGTGTCTTGCACATCATCAAGAAAGCTTTCTTTATACCCGCTTTGAGGAAATCTGTGAAATTATGAAAGCTTACGATGTGAGTTTTTCGTTAGGTGATGGCTTGCGTCCCGGTTCCATTTATGACGCAAATGACGAAGCACAATTTGCAGAACTAAAAACCCTTGGTGAATTGACTCAGGTCGCGTGGAAACATGACGTGCAAGTAATGATAGAAGGTCCTGGGCATGTTCCCATGCATCTTATTAAAGAAAATATGGATTTGCAGTTGAAATATTGCAACGAAGCGCCTTTCTACACACTAGGCCCGCTCACTACTGACATTGCGCCCGGCTATGACCACATTACTTCCGCTATTGGTGCTGCTATGATTGGCTGGTACGGTACAGCAATGTTGTGTTATGTCACACCCAAGGAGCACCTTGGTTTACCTGATAAAGATGATGTGAAAGATGGCATCATTACTTACAAAATTGCTGCTCATGCGTCTGATCTGGCAAAGGGTCACCCCGGTGCACAAACTCGTGATAATGCACTTTCTAAGGCTCGTTTTGAATTTCGCTGGGACGACCAGTTCAATCTCAGTCTCGATCCCGATAAGGCGAAGCAATTTCATGATGAAACTCTACCGCAGGATGGTGCCAAACTAGCCCATTTCTGCTCTATGTGTGGACCACATTTTTGTTCGATGAAAATTACTCAGGATGTTCGTAACTATGCAGATAGTATAGGCGTTGGTGAGACTGAAGCATTGAAAAAGGGTATGGAGGAAAAGTCTATTGAGTTTGTAAATCAAGGAGCTGAGATCTATAACAAAGCATAGCTATTCTTGCAACGAATCCCGGCACACTTTTATTGATCCAGAATAAAAATTCAATGTGGATTAAAATATCTATTCATGAAAAATAATCTTATTGAATTGCAATTAGTATCCTCAAACTGGGCGAGTCGTGTTTGCCCAACAAGATTTTGACCTATTTGAATTCATTCATGTTTATTCGCAGCCAAATACTTTTCCCAAGATAATCACGCATGGACTGGCTTCTGCTCACTAAGGCATTGATCCTTGGCATCGTTGAGGGTCTAACTGAGTTTCTACCGATTTCCTCCACTGGCCATCTTATATTGGTAGGTGATTTACTCGACTTTAATGATGAAAAAGGCAAAGTTTTTGCGATTGTAATTCAACTAGGCGCCATACTAGCAGTGTGCTGGGAATATCGTATTAAGATTAGCAAGGTACTGACTGGTATTGGCTCACACGAGGATTCCAATCGCTTTGTTTTGAATCTATTTATTGCATTCTTGCCTGCTGCAATTCTAGGCTTATTGTTTATCAAGACTATCAAGCAATATCTTTTTCACCCGACATCAGTTGCAATTGCTTTGATCGTTGGTGGAGTGATAATTCTTTGGGCCGAACGTAGAAAACATGTGGTAAATGTAGAAAGCGTGGAAGATATGGACTGGAAACATGCCCTGAAGGTAGGACTAGTGCAGTGCCTTGCATTGATACCAGGTACCTCCCGCTCTGGCGCCACCATCATCGGTGGATTATTTTTCGGATTGTCACGCAAGGCCGCAACAGAATTTTCTTTCTTCCTGGCGATCCCTATCATGTTCGCCGCTACGTTCTATGATGTTTACAAACATCGTGAACTTCTTCATTTCAATGATATCGGTATGTTCGGCATTGGCTTTGTAGTCTCATTCATTAGTGCATTACTGGCAGTGCGGGGATTATTGCGCTTTATCAGTAATCATGATTTCACGGTATTCGCTTGGTATCGCATTTTGTTTGGAATAATTGTTCTAGTTACGGCTTATTCTGGACTTGTAAAATGGTCAACTACCTAACCGTGGCTATATATCGGGTATAAGCTTAACTTTGTACCCACGGCAACCCTACTGCTTTCCATCCTCCCTTGACACCGCGATGACTACTCGTGTCTTTATCGCCCTCAAAACCTTCAAGAATATTGAAACAGTTCGAATAACCTGATTCAGTAGCAGCTACGGCAGCTTGGTTCGAACGAACACCACTACGACATATAAACATCACGGGCGATTCTTTCGGCACCTGGCGTGAAAGATGGTCAAGAAAATCGGGGTTAACCTGCATCCCTGGATAGGATTGCCACTCAATCTCGATTGCACCTGGAATTCGTCCTACCCAATCCCACTCTGCTTTTGAACGTACATCTACCAGTTTGGCGCCATGGACTTCCTGCAATATAGAGAGCGCCTCTGCAGGAAGAAGTGCACCTTCGTACGGCAAATCCATTTCCTTGGCTCGTAGTTGTGCTCTTTCAAGTATGGTGGCAACTGTTTCCATATTTATGTTCCGATAGTTAAGAATTAAAACATGTAAAGTTATTACATTTATATAGTAGAGATTTAACAACACCGATAAAAGTACTATTCTGCCACGATTATAGAGATATCACACAATAAATAACTGCTATATTTTCAAAATTTGAAAGATATGTCCTTTACCATGTTTTTTATTTTTTTCAGGTGATAACATCGTTCGTCCTGATATAATTCTATATAGTGTTTCGCTATTTTCTTATGCTATGTAAGATTGTCATTCTAGCCCGGAGAAAAAAATGGCAGCAGCCGATGTTTTGAAAATGATACAAGACAACAATGTAAAGTTTGTTGATCTACGCTTTACTGATACTCGAGGCAAGGAACATCACTTAACTGTTCCAGCACACGCTTTCAATGTTGACAAATTTGAAGACGGTTTCGCATTCGATGGTTCTTCAATTGCTGGCTGGAAAAGTATTCAAGCCTCTGATATGCTGTTGATGCCTGATCCGGATACCGCCAATATGGATCCGTTCATGGATGAGGCTACTCTACTTCTCACCTGTGATGTGGTTGAGCCTTTAGACGGTCAAGGTTATGACCGAGATCCGCGCTCGCTGGCGCATCGTGGTGAAGCCTACCTCAAATCAACTGGTATTGGTGATACTGCCTATTTTGGCCCTGAGCCCGAGTTCTTTATTTTTGACTCCGTAACCTGGCATACTGACATGTCAGGTTGCTCAGTAAAAATTGAATCTGGGGAAGCAGCCTGGAGCTCAATAGAAAAGTATGAGGGTGGTAATATCGGCCACCGCCCCATGGTAAAAAGTGGTTATTTTCCGGTTCCCCCTGTTGACTCTTTACAGGATATCCGTTCAGCTATGTGTCTTGCACTCGAAGAAATGGGTGTAGAAGTGGAAGTCCACCACCATGAAGTCGCTACTGCTGGCCAGTGTGAAATAGGTACGAAATTCAGTAGTCTGGTGAAACGAGCTGACTGGACCCAGGTATTCAAATATGTGGTGCATAATGTCGCTCATTCTTTTGGAAAAACAGCGACATTCATGCCCAAGCCCATTGTTGGTGACAACGGTTCTGGAATGCATGTACACCAGTCGATTTGGAAGAATAAGAAGAATCTGTTTTCTGGGAACAGTTACGCGGGCTTGTCTGAAATAGCTCTGTTTTATATTGGTGGCATCATAAAACACGCCAAAGCTTTGAACGCTATTACCAATCCCAGTACAAATTCCTACAGGCGATTAGTTCCGGGTTTCGAAGCCCCCAGTAATCTTGCTTACTCGGTAAGCAATCGTTCTGCTGCAGTACGTATCCCCCATACCAATAACCCCAAAGAACGACGTATCGAGGCGCGCTTTCCTGATCCCACTGCCAATCCCTATCTAGCGTTCACTGCGTTAATGATGGCTGGGTTAGATGGTATCCAGAACAAGATTCATCCAGGTGACCCCGTGGACAAAAACCTCTATGATCTACCTCCCGAAGAAGCGACCAAGGTTCCAAGCTCCTGTGCTTCACTGGATGAAGCGCTTGACAATCTTGACAGAGATCGTGAATTCCTTATCCGTGGAGATGTATTCTCCAACGACATGCTTGATGCCTACATTGACCTAAAAATGGAAGAAATCACACGTTTACGTATGACAACCCATCCAATTGAGTTTGATATGTACTACAGCTTGTAATTTTTTACACATTCTGGATACTTACTGCAAAACTTATGTGAAAGACGTACAGAAATATAGTTATTGTAATCTGTTTGTTTTCTGTACTTTTCTAAAGTATAGAAAATTTCACACTGCTGTCCTGAAATTTATGCAATAAGAGCTGCCTTCACCTGCTCTGAAAGCACTGAGATGAAATAAATATCCA
>QIFK01000169.1 GCA_003230615.1 Nitrosospira sp.
TTACTCGATCAGAACTGGCCGGAAGAATACGCCCGGCTGAAAGCTAAATTCACGGAGATTAAAAGCAATCTTCAAAAGGAGCAAACATAATGGAAAGCGTAATGGCGGAAATTGGATTCAAGAACGGGCTAACGATAGAAACCGAAATCAGGAATTTGGGTGCTTTCTTAAAGGACGTTAAGCTGGCAAAACTCCGCGAGGAACCGTACTTAGAATCTACAATTTTTCTGGATACAAATGATATTTTGTATATTACAAAGTTAATAGATTAAGGAGCAAAAGTAATGCCTTATCAACCACAACCCAAGGGCGAGGGTGTATTGTTTATCAATGCGGAGAAACAGGGAAATCAGCCCGATTTTCGCGGCAAGCTGACACTCACGAAAGAGCAAATCATGAAGCTCACTGAAATCGGCAAATCCGGTATCGAGCCAACTTTACAGTTAGGTGTGTGGAAGCGCAAATCCAAGGCCGGTTCGAAGTATTTATTTATCGCCAGCGAGGTTTTTGTTAAGCAAGAAGCGCAGCAACCTGCACCACAAAATGGTGGTTGGAATAAACCACAGACTGAACAATCAGATGACTGGGACGAGCCCCCCAAGTCTGATGATTGGGATGACACCCCTTATTAGGACGATTGACACCTTGCGGCGTGGCTACCGTGTCGTGTCCGAGAACGGTGGCAATTAAAGCTCGTGAGGGTTGTATGTAAAACACAGGAGAACGAAATGAATGACAACAAACTTTATATGTTTATTTGGAGCGTAATTGCTACGGTGGCAATTACATTGATAATCACCTTGACAGCGGTAGATGCCCATACAACCAATAAGATTACAGAAATGGTTAAAGGCGGTGTTTCCCCTGTTGCTGCAAGTTGCGCTGTCTATAGCAGCTATGGCGATAATCCAGTATGTATTTTATTAGCAACAAAAGAATTAAGTGGTGAATGATATGAAAACACAAGCGGAAATTATGCAACTGGTCTTGGATGAAATCAGAGCTACCAAAAATCCGCCGGTCTATGACGAACACCGCAAGCTCAGCAACGGCATGATCAAGGACGGTAGAACAGGCATTGTTTACGAATCAACCTGTAGAAACCGCGCTGATATACCCAAGGACTTGGGGAGTAACTTCCCATGAGAACGGGCAAATATAGAGTACGCAGCGGAATAAATGCTTATGGTCATAAATACTGGTGGTATGTGCTTGTCGGAACTAATGGGAAAACCCTTGACACCAGCGAAATGTATGTTAGCAAACAGGGGTGCTTGCGCGGTGTTGATGCAGCAAAAAGAACGGCACTTACAGCAACCATTGAAGAAGTGAAATGAACAGTGATGGGCTGTTGAGTAATAAAGAGGAGGGGGATTTGTTCATCATGCAATGTAAGAAATGAAATACAAATGCCCAATTTGTTATCGGTCATTAAATGCCAATCTTGATTGCCAACGTGGTTGTGTATTTGATAAAAAATATAAACGAAGCATGTATGAGTCAGGTGTTGACTGGAAAGCTCGCGCCCAAGCAGCAGAAACTAAACTAAAGACGTGGGAACAAGACGATGACTAATAGTAAAATATGTGTTTATTATTCTTCTGATTACGCGGGAATAGACTTTGATGGCGGCGGTTTCTACTACGGATACGAGACAACAAAATGTAATTTGTGTGGTGAAATTGATTGTGCTGATTGCACAGAAAAAAACGATTATGAACCTGAATGGTGCTTTGTTGCTTCCGACAGGAACACAGATATTATAACCCCAAAATCTGAACTCGGCTGTAAAAATGAGAATGCTGTGGAAAACCTTCTGTACGGCATTGCGGTGTACATGGAATCAATATGACTAATCAGTCAATAACAGAAACAGATTCACCTGAATGGTGTGCGAAAAATCCTGAAAGAGCGTCAATATTGCTTGGATCGTTACGTGACAATCTTGAAATTAAACAAATAAAGCTAGCAGCAATGTCGAGCAAACAATTAAATATAAAAACAAATAATTCTTATAACAAAGGGTGGCAAGACGCATGTGACTGGATACTGCGATTAACAGACATAACGTTAGAGCACGGGGAGATCAAATGAACAAAACCGAACCCAAGTGGCGGCTCAGTGAAGATTACGGCATTGGATTGGATTCCTATAATTGGAAATTATACCGCCGCATATGGGGTAGAAAGACTTCCCGGCGTGCTGGCTGGAGAATCTGCGGATACTTCCCAACTCTGAAAATGCTGATCGAGGGTATGCAAAATCGCATGATGTTGGAGGATTCCGACAATCCCGACCTTGCCAGTCACGTAGAAATGGCTCTGAGCGTCCACACAGACGCCTGTAGCTCGTTAAAATCCCAACTTGATAGCATGGGGTTAGATACCAAGCCCGCTGCCTATAAACGGTGGCAGAAATAATGCAGGAGAAAATTCAAATTTTGAGCAGTGTGATTGTTGGGGAACCTTTTAAGGGGGCGTTTTATAAAACTGGCACAAAAAATATAACTATGATTGTTCTTTCTGCTGATGGCAATGGGCCTATGGGTAAGTATGACATTATAACGCTTAAGTTTCTCGATGGTTCATCAGTAATTATCCCAGCATATTACTGTTGTGCGTTGAATATTTCCTCAAAGGATTCTAAATAATGCAGAACCTGCGTTCGAAAAATATACGTTCCAAGAAATTACTCAGAGGAGCCAAGGATCAATCCTGTGTGCGCTGTGGTAGTCGAGGAACGGTTGCCGCGCATTATCAGGGTTATAGATCGCAGTCCTTTGGAAAAGGCATGGGGATTAAACCCCACGATCTGTGTATTGCTGATTTATGTATGAACTGCCATAAATTATTTGACAGTTACCAAGGTGGATTCGCGGCAGATAAATTCGAGCGCAAGATTGAACTGTCTGAACGCTTTCTGTATTACATAATGCTGACGTTAATTCGCCGCTTTGAACAGGGAATTTTACATGATTAACTGCGATTACTGCCAGCATGAAACCAAATTTGTAAGCAGCAAGGTGGTGTACGGTGTAGATTACGGCATGATCTACCTGTGTCGTCCTTGTGGAGCATGGGTGGGTGTACACGTGGGTACGGTCAAGCCCAAGGGAAGATTAGCTAATGCCAAGCTCAGAAAGCTGCGGGTTAAAGCCCATAAAGCCTTTGATCCGATCTGGATGAACGGCAAGAAAAAACGCGGGACGGCTTATAAACGCTTATCCGAATGGCTGGAGATTGATTATGAGGATTGTCACATTGGTTTATTTGACGAGGCCATGTGTCGCAAGGTAGTTGAGGTTTGTCAGGACTATGAACTTTGATTTCCGCAATGAAGATTCAGCTAAAACGGTGGCCTTTGCAATGGCGCTGTCACGGGATTTTCAGGACATTAAAACTGCTTTCCTCAAGATTGCACAAGGAAACAAGAATGGAGTTACAGTCAAGATTATTCCACTCACCTACGAACGTACGCGGGAGCAGGAGAATTATTATCGTAAATGGTGTGGGGAATTTGCCAAGTTCTGTGGTTACAGCCCGGACGAGCTTCATGAAATCCTATTACGGACATGTTATGGCACCGACACCTTCGAAGGCCGCTTTGGTACCGTGCTAAGGCCGCGCAGAAGGAGTGGGCAGGTTAAACGCAGTGAATACAGTGAGCTGATCGAAACCCTTATCAGGATCGCCGCTGAAAACGATTTTATCGTACCACCACCAATGGTAGAAACTGGAGAATGAATATGCAAGAGTTAACATACCAAGTAAATACTGAGCCAAATTCTGCTAGAACGCAGTTAAAACATGAGGGGCTTAATAAGGCTATTAACAGGCTGTCCAATCTGGCTTCACAGGCACAAAACTTACTGGATAAGATTCAGGGAAGCAGACAGTCTGAGGACGCAGCCGAAACCCCGGTGGCTGAAAAGCCTACTCTTATTACAGTTTTAAACACAGGCGCAGCGAGGGTTGATGAACAAAGCGAGAGCGTCAGCAAAACACTATCAAGCATTGAATCGGCATTATTTGGAGCATAAAATGAAATACCTAATACTGGCAATAATCCTATCCGGCTGTGCAGTACTGGACAGCATAGGCGATACCTCACGCACAGATTCAGTTAGTGTCCGCGCAGCGGTTCAACTCGCCACCACCGCTACTGTGGCCGCGAAATGCTACCCGCGACCTGCATTAGCCTGCTTCGACGATGGGGTGATTTATGTTCAAGGTGATCCACTTACACCTCTTGTAATCATGAAATTGACCGTACAGTACCTCTCATGGGCAGATTTGGGCGATAAATGCGGGCGGGTTAGGGGTAACCCCTCCTGCTATGCAAACGGCACCCTGTACACGTCCTCAAACTACGGGATCAGAGACGATAAAAACAACGGCGCTGTCGGTGATATTCTTGCCGAGGCAATGGGCTTAAAGATTGGCTTGAATCGGCGTACTCAATTAGGCCATGAGTTCCAGCATTTATTGGGTGCAAGCGATCCTGATTGGGTTGAGGGTTCAAAGCATTTGGGAAGTTTTTGGTGATTGATTTATGGAGCAGAAGGGTAGCGAGTGTTGATTCCGTAGTTTGAGGTTCTATAGGACGCTTACGCAGGGATCAACGATAAACCCAGCATAGAGTGGCAGAGAGTAAACCTAAGGTCTCTCATGGCAAAAGCCTATTGCCTATGCACCTTCCTTGGAGATCGTGGCTAGGACTGCTCCACCTTTTAAGGAATTGATATGAACAGCATCTATGAGTTTTTGAAAGAAGATGAATTGTGGATTATATTGCTGGCATTTATATTCAGTGTGTCAGTAGCCATATTATATTTAATCCCCGATCCACCACAACCCTACACCACCAGCAGCGATGTTGAGGCTAGGAAATTCATCCGTGAATGTGAAGGCGGTGTGTTGATTCTGGAAAAGGATGGGGTTTTCACTATGGAGTGCGGGAAATGAAACCAATCAGGGTACAACGCAGACGAGCAAAAGGCTGGAGACTACCAGAAAATACAGTCTGCGTAGATAGATCAACAAAATGGGGAAATCCGTTTATTGTCAGCAAGCATGGTACTAGAGCAAGGTGCGTTGAACTACACAGATTTTTATTTGGTGGCTATTTTTGCGCAACAACGAATAACACTGACGAACAGAAAAAATGTCTAAAATATGCAGCAAAAAATATTGAAAAACTGCGTGGCAAAAACCTGGCTTGCTGGTGTCCTTTGGATAAACCATGCCATGCAGACTTATTACTGGAGGCCGCGAACCAATGACCAACCCAAGCAACACTGAAATACGGAACCTGGCAGAGAAATGTTTGCACACCCCGGCTGAGCCATGCAGGGAGATAGATGTTTACAACGACTTATTGGCCGTGCTAACACCCCAAGTAATTATCCAATTGCTCGACCAACTCAAAGCAACACAGGAAGCCCTATGCGACCACGTTAGGGTACTGAGCACTCTCCGCGATAAACACGGCGTTTCTGCTGATTTGATCGGGGATATATTTGACGAGGAACAATTATGAATAAGTTGAAAATTTTTATTTGGAGGCTTAGATATACTGCCCGAATTTGGTTTGAATCTCCAGCAAGTATAAAGTTCGGATGGGGCTGCTCACAAAATGCGCT
>QIFK01000178.1 GCA_003230615.1 Nitrosospira sp.
AGATAAAATTCGGATAAAATTTGGATGAAATTTTCTACTAAAGACTTACCGCGTACTCGTGGCTTACTTATTATATCGGTTCTAACATTGGTATTAGGGGCCATTATTGCTTACGTAAGTAATGGAGTGTTGATCGAAGCACAACAGTCTAAGATTACAGCGGATCGTGAATGGTCAGAGGCTCATCGTAAGCTAGAACGTACCAAGAGCGAAAAAGAGGATTTGCAGGGTTACTACCATCAATACCAGAATTTAGTAGAACAGAATGTAATTGGCCAAGAAAGACGTCTGGACTGGATTGAAGCGATTGAGAAAATCCGCAATAAGCTAAATATTTTTAGTGTGAAATATAAGCTGGAACCACAAGAAACATTAAACTTTGAGACTGTCACAACTAGCAATAGCTTTGACCTCCACCGGAGTAATATGACATTAGATTTTAGTTTGCTGCATGAAGGACAGTTACTGAATTTTCTCGATACTTTAAGTAAGGAGGCAAAAGGTATGTACCTGTTGGAGAGTTGTACCCTTACCCGTAATGATTTCGTAAGGCAACTTAGGTTTATTCCAAACTTACAGGCAAAATGTACTCTGGGTTGGATAACACTGAACGAAAAAATTGTAGATGGTACATAAATGAATCAGAAGAAAAAAATCCTTTGCTATATGTCCCTTGTACTAACTGCCTTGTCATGTGGTGCAGTTGCACAAGAGAAAATAGGCAGGTTGTTCTTTACACCAGAACAACGTATCCGGCTTGAACAGCTAGAGAACAAGCCTGAGGGAGAAACCGAAGTCATTATTAGTGACAAAATTCTGGTAAATGGAATCGTACAGAGAAACGGTGGAAGTCGGGTGGTCTGGATAAACGGTGTTCCGCAAAGCCAGAAGGGTACCAACGGGATATTGGTAGAGCGTGATATTACGCCTGACTCGGTGCCAGTTAAAATACCGGGTACAGGCAACTTAGTACGCCTTAAGGTTGGGCAGAGTATAGACCTAAACAGCAGTGTGAATAGGAGTATAGTTTCCGAGCAAGAGTTTAAATCAGCGCAACAATCTGCACAAAAAACTGGAAAAAAATCCATCCTACCAAGCGGAAAAATGGATTGATTAGAGATGCTACCTACTGTTCGCATATCTAGACAGCAGCACTCTTCTAGTTATGCAGTGTTACCTATCCAACAGAAAGGGGCAGCGTTGATGCTGCTTCTCACGATCCTTGTCCTTGGCACGCTAACGACACTAGTGATTTCGATAACTGGTGGTAGCAACGCTGCAGAACAAGACATGAAAACAGCTAAGGTGCTAGCGCATGCAAAAGAAGCACTTATATCCCATGCCGTCAGCGTTCTCTTGCCTACTGCCCCTGGTGCTGTAACCACATCTCGCCCCGGAGACTTACCTTGTCCCGCTTTGGATAACAGTGGAGTTGCTGCCGCAAGTTGTGGTGATGCTGCTGGTACTACAGGCCAATCGGCCCGATTGGGTCGGTTGCCATGGATGACATTGGGTTTACCCGATTTGCGGGACGGTCATGGTGAACAATTGTGGTACGCCGTATCCAATAACTTCAAGGAAAACTTCCGAACGATTTGTACAAACCCAGATCAGCCAGGCTGCCTGAATAGTGACTCAGGTGGCACTATTACCGTGCGTATATCTTCTGGGCTAGTGATTAACAATGGCGCCAACCCTGATCCTTTCGTGCCCAGTGGGGTGGTAGCGGTCGTAATTGCACCAGGAGGGGTGATACAGCGTGAGGGAGCAGCTGCACTACAGGATCGAAGTGCAGCTGGGTCATCCAATCCACAAAATTACCTAGATGTCGGTAATGGTGAAGATAATGCTGCTTTCATCGATGGTAGCGCCACAGATGGCTTCATCAACGGGCCTGTTTTAGATATTAATGGGAACCTTATTGTGAATGATAGGGTGATCAGTATTACTTACCAGGATTTGTTGCCAAAACTAGAGGAAAGAGTAGCAGGTGAGGTACTGAAATGTATGACTGATTATGCCTTAGCGAATAATGGTCGTTATCCTTGGGCGGCAGCTACTGTCGCCTCAGGCAGCGGCAATTACTCCGATGTAATTAATAATCGATTTGGGCGGATTCCTGATACTCCCTTTATTTGGACTGCCATAAGCAGTCTTGGGGGGATGTCTTTCCTCTGGCCAACGAGTTGCAATATTTTTTCCACATCCGATTGGTGGGTAAATTGGAAAAAACAGGTTTTTTATGGTTTAGCAGATGCCTATAAGCCTATCAATCCACCCACACCACCTGTTGCCAACGCATGTGCCACAGGCGGCGCCTGTAGGGTGGTTGATCCACCTTCAACTGCAGCGGATAAACAGATAGTCGTGATTGTCGCAGGCAAGAGGTTATCCGGAGTTGCAGGTGGGCAGCCTCGGGTAACGACGGGGGATATAGGAAACTCTGCAAACTATCTAGAAGATGCCAACCAATTGGGCGTTACTTTCTCGAAAAGTCCACTGACATCAACCTTCAACGACGTATTGGTTTACCAATGAGCAAGAATTCTAGGCACACTTCGCATTGCAATATCCTAGCTTGGCAGAGAGCGATTCCAAGTTCGACTCAGTATGGATTTAGCTTGATAGAGATGGCTGTAGTAATGATTATTCTTGCTATGTTAATCGGTGGTTTAGTTGCGCCATTGACTGCACAGATAGATCAGCGGAATATGAACGAGACAAGGCAATCTCTCGCTGAGATAAAACAAGCTTTGATCGGTTTTGCCGTTACTTCTGGGCGATTACCTTGTCCCGCCATTTCGGCTGCCAATGGTGACGAGAAGGTAACCTGTGTTGTTTTAGCAGATAGGCATGGGTATATTCCCTGGGCTAAGTTGGGTGTGCCTAAGCTGGATGCTTGGGGTCATATATTCCGCTATAGTGTAACTCCAGCTTATGCTGGTCCGGCAGGAACACTAGTTTTATCTCCTCCAACAATTCGAGATATTACCATCCAGACCAGGGATGTAGCTGGTACGCTAGTTAACTTATCTACTCCCAGTAATATTCCGGCTGTTGTTTTATCCCATGGCAAGAATGGCTACGGTTCGACTGATGATCAGGGTGTTGTTGTAGCTGTGCCAGGTGCCAACATAGATGAAAATACCAATACAGCTAGCTCTACAACTTTTGTCTCTCAAGTTCCTACAGTAGCGGGCACTTCAGGAGGAGAGTATGATGACATTGTTACCTGGATTTCACCTAATATTCTTTTTAGCAATATGGTAACAGCTGGAAGACTGCCATGACATTATCCATATATGCTTGCATCATACTAATCAGCTCATAAGTAGCATTTCAGCTAGATACGACGGGGAGTTACTTTAGATTTTCCCTTCTCTAATTTAAAACATACCGCACCCTTTTCGTTGTTTTTCAAACTTAGTACGTAACTGTGCTGTTCTGCCCAGCGATAAGCTTGATATAACCCAGTACCATGGCCTGTTTCAGATTCAACAGTATCATGAAAGAGTTTGGAAACAATCGTTTCTGGAATTGAGTCACCGCTGTCACATACTGTTAGCGTTATTGGATCGACAACGCTAAGATGCACCGCTACGTTTATCTTCGTTTCTATCATTCGTTTTTTCCGTGCATTATCCAATAAATTATCAGCAACATTTTCAAACACTGCCGATGGAATCAGTTGTGTCGAAGCAATGACATTATCAAATTCGATATTACGACCATGGTAACGACTTTTAAGTAATTCCCACCAATCTGTAGCAGCTATGTATTCGCCACTGGGTTCCTTTTGTGGTGCGCTCAGTTTGCTCAGGGTTAGTTCCAGGCGATGAGTTAACGCGGGCAGCTGGCGGTTAAGCATTTTTTGGAAATTCTCAGTTTCCCCTATCTGCGTTGCCTGTTGCCCTGCCGATATCAGCGTATAAAGCGATTGAAGCAGGTTCTTGATATCATGCGTGAGACGCGACCCAGTTTCATAAATTGCTTGTAATCGTGTCATACGCTGCAGTATATTTTCTCTGTATTTGGTCTCGTAAAACTGTCCAATAATTTGCACTAGCAGCCGCGTGTGTAACAGCACTGCTGTTTTCACTTTGTATTTGGTGGCAATCTTGATTCGTAGTTGCCCCATTTCTAATCTTATTGGATAGTCGCTATCTTCTCCCAAACTGCCGTCATTACTTGGAGATTGCCATGTGACACCCTTAATCCACGGCAGGTCTGATAATTGTTGCATTGCAGCTTCTAGAAATCCTGCAGCTTCTTGCTCTAGCTCAGATGCTTGGGCAAGGTTAGAGAGCCATTCATCAAGTGGCGTGCCTACATTTAGCAAGTAACGGGAAAATAGGTGTTGTAGTCCTGTAAAACCGAATCGTGGATTCCAAAACCACCCAAGCGTCAGTAGAAGTACGGCTAGAGAAAACAACGTGAACGACAATGCTTCCAAGTAGTTTGCTTTACCTAGAGCCATGTAGGTAAAGCTGCCCAATACCAGTACTACTACTAACAGGAACAGCAAGACGCTATAGAAAAAATCTATTGCATGACTGGATACGATGGGTTCGTTTTCCACTGGCATGAATGCCATACCGATCAACACTAGAAGCAATCCATACTGAGTTAGATATTGAAGCACTTCCGTGATCATGCCTGAAGCGAACAAGTGTGGTGTTACCCACAGTAACAACAACGCTAACAGGTAAAGCATTGCTGCTAAGTAAAACAGCTGTAACCATTTGGCACGAAATGAAAATACTCTACCACCTACTAACGCAAACAAAACCCCCAGCCAGAACGCGATGAGCCACCAATTAAGCCATACTAATACGCTTGCACAGGCAATACCTATAAGCGTGAGGACACCCGCAGTTACTTTATTCTCTCCGCCCCACATTGGTTGCCATAAAAGAAAAATGCCTAAATGAGAAACCAGTAACGCAGGCATCCAAGGATCATCAATTTTCAGTAATGTAGCAGCGTGTAGCAGCAAGAGCATGGCAAGCATCAGCCAGTGTCTGCGCAGCACAAGAGTTGACATGATTGATTGGATAAAGGGGGGTGGCATATTTTACTGTAATTTAAAACTTAAACGATGTCAGACAAGCTAATTATAGCTGGGGCACAGATAAACTTGAAAAAAGCATTATGCTACTGCTGAATAAATAGAAATCAAGCTTTTAGCTGTTGAGAAATCATGCAATATGTCAAATATTCGACACATTAACCTAGCATCTCAGTAGAATTTGGGCGCATTATTATCTTGATCCACCATAAATTACTTTATTTATAGTTAGTTACATGGTTGGCATGGATATTGCTGTATATCTTACTGTCAGATAATGAAGGGAGGAACAACACATGAAAAAGATATTGAAAAACCGACAATCGGGTTTTACTCTAATTGAGATTGCTATCGTACTAGTTATCATTGGTCTATTGCTGGGTGGCGTACTTAAGGGCCAAGAAATGATTAACAGCGCTAAAGTTAAGAATATAGCGAACGACTTCCGGCAGATTCCCGTTTATATTTACGGATATCAAGATAGGTTTAGAGCGA
>QIFK01000122.1 GCA_003230615.1 Nitrosospira sp.
CGTTATACTTTTTATATGCTTATATGCTTATATGCTTATATGCTTATATGCTTATATGCTCAAGTATATTTAATTTTTAAAATGAGAGGATCATGTTTCATGATTATTAAAGTTAAAGAAAATGAACCATTTGAAGTTGCCATGCGTCGCTTTAAGCGTACCATAGAAAAAACCGGGTTGCTCACAGAGTTGCGTGCTAGGACATTTTACGAAAAACCTACTGCTGAACGAAAACGAAAACTTGCTGCCGCGGTCAAACGAACTTATAAGCGGTTGCGGAGCCAGTTGCTTCCACCAAAACTTTATTAGTAAATTCTGAGAAATAAAGATGAATGTTTGAATCTGCCATCAGGTGGAATTGCCCTTCTTTCCAAAAGCTGTAGTAAAGCTAATTTTTACCTACAAGCATTGTTGTATTCCAAGGATCTTACTTTTTTACAGCAAATATAACAGATAGAATCTGCTATGAGTCTGAAACAGGAAATCACTGAACAAATGAAGGCCGCAATGCGCTCGGGGGATACCAAGCGACGAGATACTATTCGTTTATTGCAGGCGGCTATCAAACAGCGTGAGATAGATGAGCGTATTGAAATGGATGATGCCGCAGTAGTCGCGGCAATAGAAAAAATGCTGAAGCAGCGTAGGGACTCAATTATTCAGTACGAAGCTGCGAAACGTGAGGATTTAGCAAACGTTGAGAAATATGAGGTTAGCGTGTTGCAATCATATATGCCGCAGGCTTTTAGCGATTCCGAAGTTGATCGTTTAGTCGATAAAGTAATTGCTTCTAACGGAGCCAAAGGGCAGCAAGATATGGGAAAAGTGATTGCGGCACTCAAGCCCAAGCTTGCTGGACGTGCTGACATGGGGAAAGTGGCTAAGTTAGTGAAGACAAAACTTTCTATCTAATTTCGTTTGCCAAATATGACTACATACGTGGCCATATAACCATTGCAGCGGCCATATTCGGTAGAAGACCCTTCGCTTCCTGTATTTTTAGGAAATATCATATAATTAGACGGTCTTAAGTATATTTTTCATTTGCACATTGTTTGAATAATATTGACGTTCTTCCCGATAAATGATTCCACAATCGTTCATTCAGGGTCTACTCAATCGCGTAGATATCGTCGATGTTATTGAGCGGCACGTGCCACTTAGGAAAGCTGGTACGAATTACATCACTTGCTGTCCGTTTCACAGCGAGAAAACTCCTTCGTTTACAGTGAGCCCAACTAAACAATTTTATCATTGTTTTGGTTGTGGTGCGCATGGTAGCGCTGTAGGTTTCATGATGGAGTACGTTGGCATGGATTTTGTAGAAGCAGTAAATGCTCTTGCGTCTCGCGTTGGAATGCAAGTTCCTGTTCAGAAGAAAGATGTACGCCCTGGAATGTCGGACTTTAAGGGTGGTAGACAAGATAAAGAAAATTCTTCACAAGATTTGTTCGAGGTGATGAATATTGTTACACGGTTTTACAGGGAACAGCTCAAGGGTTCTAAGAGAGCCATTGCTTACCTAAAGGAGCGCGGGTTGACGGGAGAGACCGCTGCTCGTTTTGCAATTGGTTATGCTCCTACTGGCTGGAAAAATCTGGCTGAGATATTTCCCGATTACCAGTCACAGAAACTTCTCGAAGTTGGAGTGGTAAGTGAGGGCGAGAAAGGTAAACATTATGATCGTTTTCGCGATCGCATTATATTTCCGATTCTAAATCAGAAAGGAAGAATCGTGGGATTTGGTGGGCGAGTATTAGAGCAGAATGAGCCAAAATATCTAAATTCCCCTGAGACACAATTATTTGAAAAAGGTAGCGAGCTTTACAATTTGTTTGCTGCGCGCAGAGCGATCCGGGATGCAGAAAAGGTTATAGTGGTAGAAGGATACATGGATGTAGTGGTGCTTTCACAGTATGGCATTGCGTATGTAGTCGCTACACTTGGAACTGCAACAACAGCGCATCATGTGCGAAAACTTTTACGTCAAACTGATAACGTAGTATTTTGTTTTGATGGTGATGATGCAGGCAGGAAAGCTGCATGGCGCGCACTGGAAAACAGCCTAGCACAGTTTGTGGATGGTAAAAATATTAGTTTTCTATTTCTGCCCGAAGGTGAAGATCCTGATAGCTATGTTAGAAAGTTTGGTAAGGGTGCTTTCGAGAAATTGATTAATCAAGCTTTACCACTATCTATTTTTCTGTTCCAGTGGCTGTCAGAAGGCATTAATCTGCAAACTAGTGAAGGTCGCGCCAAGCTAGTACAGGATGCTAAACCGTTGTTAGCACAAGTCGTTGCGCCGATACTTGCTTTGATGTTGCTAAAGCGTTTGGCTGAGCTTAGTGGTATCAGTCAGGATGAATTGGAGGAGCTGTTGCAAATTAAGCGAATTTCATCGTCACTGCCTCGTGGCAGAATATCACGACCAAATCCTATCTCACCTTGTCGCTGGTTAACCCAGGTGCTTTTACATGATCCGGGTTATGTTTCGAGGCTGGATAGAAAACTGCTCTCAGAACACGGGGAAAATACTGAAGAGATGGCCGCACTAGTAGCATTGATTGAATTTATTGACACTCATCCCCATGTTGAGGAGAATACCGCAATTCCATCGGCTATTACATATTTCTACAATAGCCCGCATCGTGCATTACTGGAAAAAGCTGAGAGTGCAACACTTTCTTGGGATAATGCCATAGACCTTGAAGCTGAATTTAATGGAGCGTTGACAAGGTTGCAGGAAATACAACGTAAACAGCGCATGACAGAGCTACAAAATAAGTCATTAAGTGCGCTCACTTCTGATGAAAAACAAGAATTACAGCGATTAGCGGTACTTTTAGGATGACTGGCCGAGCCAGCTCAGCTAAATTTTGATACAATTGTTGGTTTTGGGTTCAACTATCCATATTATTTGGAAATCAAAATGGCAAAAGCAAACGCACAAGCTAAAATTTTAGCAAAAGTAAAGACGAAAGAAAAGTTTAAAAGTAGGGCTACACCAGCTACGCTTGTGAGTAGTCGTGTTAAGAAAGTTGAGGGAAAGCAAAAGGAAGAAAAAAAGAAAACGTCCCGAACTAAATTAAAATCAGTGGCAAAGAAACATTCTCGAGTAGCTGTAACTAAAAAGATAACAGCCAAGAAAATTGAAAGAAAGCCAAGAAAAGCCATTGCAGAAGCCAAGAAACCGATAAAAGCAGTTGTCAAGAAGTTGACAAGAGCAGTTACAAACATCCCTGTAAATCAAGACATAAAAGTTATCAGATCACCTGTTAAGACATCTGCTCGAGTTGCAGAGATAGCTAAGGCGGTGATGGCTGCTAAGGTGTTAAAACCGATTACCAGAAAAATGAAGTTGAGGGCGGCTAGGGCACGAGCTAAGCAGGCCGAGAAAGCTTTTCTTGGGCCTCGAGATCTTGAGGCACGGCGCAAGCGTCTTAAGAGCTTGATCGTTCAAGGTAAGGAGCGTGGTTATCTAACCTATGCCGAGATTAATGATCATTTGCCGGACGATATGCAGGATGCTGAACAGATAGAGAGCATTATCAGTGTGATTAATGACATGGGCATTTCTGTCCATGATGAAGCGCCTGACGTAGAAGCACTACTGTTGTCCGAAACCACCTCTGTGGTGGCTGATGAGGACGTAGTGGAGGAAGCGGAAGCAGCGCTTTCTACCGTGGATTCTGAGTTTGGTCGCACCACGGATCCAGTACGCATGTATATGCGTGAGATGGGATCGGTAGAATTACTTACTCGTGAGGGAGAAATAGAAATTGCTAAGCGTATCGAAGATGGATTAAAGCACATGATCCAAGCAATTTCAGCCTGCCCGACTACTATAGCTGGAATCCTCGATTTTGCTACCAAAGTGGCACAAGATGAGATGCGTATTGATGAATTGGTAGATGGGCTACTTGATCCTAATGCTCAGGAAATTATTGGCGAAGAAATTTCTGATGAAACTTTGGTGCAGGAATTGGATGCGGGGGATGGAGATGATGAAGATAGTGCTGCAATAGCAAGTGCCAACTCACTTAAATTAAAAATAAGTGCTTTGGAACGCTTTTCTGTTATTTATAGAGCGTATGCCGAAATGCAGAATGTAATTCAAAAGAGAGGGTCATCTAGTAGGGCATACAAGGAAATACAGGAACATATATCGGCCGAGCTCATGGCAATCCGTTTTTCTGCCAAAATGGTAGAGCGGCTTTGTGATACACAACGTCGGATGGTGGAAGAGGTTCGCAGTTATGAGCGTAAAATTATGGAGCTGAGCGTGGTCAAGTCGGGTATGCCACGCAATCATTTCATTAAAGTATTCCCTGGTAATGAGATTAACCTCAGCTGGGTAGCACAGGAAATTGCAGCTAACAGACCATACAGTCAGATTTTAGCACGTTATCAGCCGGCTATTATAGAACAGCAGCAGAACCTAATAGCGTTACAAATGAAAGTTGGTATTCCGATTAGGGAGCTGAAGGAAATCAACCGCAAGATGTCCACTGGTGAGGCTAAAGCGCGACGTGCCAAGCGTGAAATGACTGAAGCAAATTTGCGTTTAGTTATTTCAATTGCTAAAAAATACACTAATCGTGGTTTGCAATTTCTGGATCTCATCCAGGAAGGAAACATTGGTCTTATGAAAGCAGTAGATAAATTTGAATATCGACGTGGTTACAAATTTTCTACATATGCTACGTGGTGGATTCGTCAGGCTATTACCCGTTCTATTGCTGATCAGGCACGTACTATTCGCATTCCGGTCCACATGATAGAGACCATCAACAAGATGAATCGTATTTCGCGCCAGATTTTGCAAGAAACTGGGCAGGAACCGGAGCCGGCGGTGTTGGCACAGAAAATGGAAATGCCAGAGGAGAAAATTCGTAAAATTCTCAAGATTTCTAAGGAACCAATTTCCATGGAAACACCTATCGGCGATGATGAGGATTCTCATCTTGGTGATTTCATAGAGGATGCCGCCACTATGGCACCAGTAGATGCCGCGGTTTTTACCAGTCTAAGGGATGTAACCAAGGCTATATTAGATTCATTGACTCCGCGTGAAGCAAAAGTGTTGCGCATGCGTTTTGGCATTGAAATGAATACCGACCATACGCTGGAAGAAGTTGGTAAACAGTTTGATGTAACCCGTGAGCGTATTCGTCAGATTGAGGCAAAGGCGCTACGTAAACTGCGCCATCCTTCTCGTTCCGAGCGTCTGCGCAGTCTTCTAGATACTGAGGACTGATTAGAATTGGATTTCAAAGAGTTTTATAGATTCTTGTTCTCAGATTGGGTCTGTAGCTCAGCTGGTTAGAGCAGGGGACTCATAATCCCTTGGTCGAAGGTTCAAGTCCTTCCAGACCCACCAAATAAAAACAAGGCATTCAGAACACAAAAGCCTTTTAATTTTTATGTCATGGCACGATTCATTGGCTGCTCAGTATCCTTGGCATTAGAGATATGATTCCTTGATCGAAAAAATTCAGTATTCTGGCTCGAAATATATGATTTAAGTGGGAAAAACTATACCAAGCGT
>QIFK01000123.1 GCA_003230615.1 Nitrosospira sp.
TGCTTTACGTTCGACGAACCAGAATAACCGGGGACAGACCACGGTTATTCGTGATATCTTTCAACCCACCATTCACAACCAATCAAGGAAGGGTAAAAGGGGTCGGTGACAACTGAGAACCATTCGCATATGCGCTGGTATTAATCTTAAATATTAAATACAATAATATATCTAATCAATGACAAAGGAGTTGTCATGCCAAGGAAACCACGGATGTATCTACCTGATATGCCTTGCCATATCATTCAACGCGGCAACAATCGCGATGCTACGTTTTTCGCTGAACATGATTATCAGTTTTATCTTGAATGCCTTTATGATGCATCGATTAAGTATGGTGTGAGTATTCATGCATACGTTTTGATGACCAATCATGTGCACTTATTAATGACGCCACATGAAAAAAATTCTATTAGTCTTCTTATGCAGTCCGTTGGCAGACGTTATGTGCAGTATGTAAATAGGGAATATAGGCGAACGGGTACGCTTTGGGAAAGCAGGCATAAGGCAAGCCTGGTTGATGCGGATAATTATTTGTTGGTATGCAGTCGTTATATTGAATTAAACCCGGTTAATGCAAACATGGTAGGTCATCCTTCTGAATATCGATGGTCTAGTTATATGTGTAATTCGCACGGAAAAGCAAGCAGATTGATTACACCACATAGTATTTATAACAGCCTTGGCTCAAGTGACGTTTCTCGTCAGAAGGCGTATACGTTACTTTTTAAGTATTGTTTAGATGTGAATGATGTAAAGGTAATACGTAATGCAGTCAGATTCTCAATGCCGACCGGTGATAACCATTTTCAACAACAGATTGAAAAAGCGTTAAAAAGGAAAATAGGCCATGCTTACCATGGACGGCCACGAATTTCTGATGTAAGTTTGTGAGAATAGTTCTCAGTTGTCACCGACCCCTTTTTTTCTTTTTTTATAATAATTGACAGCGGATAATATTGGCATAAAATAACTTTGGATATCGGAATTCATGATACTAAATATAAGTTGTGTGGGAGGGTGGGCACCTGTCGTGTTCTAAATATTTATCGCATGAGAGTAATGTCTATACGCTCTTACTAATCTCAAGTTTTTTTATACTCTTGGGATGCGCGCCTTCGAACGTTTCTATGGAAGTGCAGCGGCCTGTTAGTGAAAAGCTGAACAAGTATCAGGTTGTCGTCGTCGAAGTTCCAACCGAAAATGACAACGCCGATAATATCTCGATTGCTGATGAACTTGCCGGGTCAATCGTTGCCAATCTTAGGAAAAAGAAATTATTCAAAAGAGTGTATTCGAGATCCTCAACACTAAAAAAAGACTTTGATCTAATAATTTCTGTTAAAAAAACTGGAGGTTACGACGCTGATATTGCGCAAGCCTGGCTTGGAATATTTGGCGGACATAGCTCCATGGAAATAGACGTGGATCTTATTGATGGAAAGACCGGCAAGGTAATCGGATCGAGCCGTATTACCAGTAGTGCCGCCGTGAAGTCAAATATATTCACCTCATCAAGCATGTCACAGGCAATTGAACGTATTGGTGAACAAGTTGCCGACCACGTAGCGCATAATTATTAATCAGGGCAATTATCGAAATGAAGAATCTTCCAGAATTCACCTATTCAAAAATAGTTTTTCTATTAATCATCGGAATGCTTATCGGCAGTATTCAAGGCTGCGGCAGTATTTCACCTGTAAGGATGATTCCAGAGTCCTTCGACATCCAACAAAGATTCAACAACTCCGTCACGGTCGAAGTTGACAGAGCTCATGCGAACGATCATTACAAAGAATTTGTTGAAGATGGCATGTTTCGGACTGCTCTTGAAGGCTCCATAACTAAGTCCGGCCTATTTTCAACACTAACAGTTCCAGAGAATGCTAACTATATTTTGCGAGTAGAAATAACAAGCGTGGGAAACTTTTGGGGCCTAACAACAAAAATCTCCTTGAATACAACTTGGACTCTTACTGACCGCCGAAGTAACACAGATGTATGGAAAGACGTGGTTCGATCCGTGGGTATTACCACATTCAGTGAAGAAGCCGGCGGCTATGCGCGAGTGAAAATGACTTACGAGCGAGTGATCAAAGAAAATATTCTATTTGGTTTCGACCTATTGTCTGATTCAGAAGTGGTGTTGGAGTAAGGACGAAAGGGGACGGAGGACGAAAGGGGACGGAGGGATTATTTTTTAACCACTTTCCCCTCACTACTGTAATATCCAACAACACAAACACTTAGGAAAAAATAGGTGTCAGAGCACAATATTCTCTAATATTAGAAACAATTGCTCTCTGACCTGGGTTACGGATTAATCGAAGAACGGGATTCACTTCACCACCTCACCCGGCATAGCCGGGGGGGGTACCTCACTGATTTAAAGGGAAGGGTCAAACAATGTCACATTATACTCATTATAAAATTTCACTTCATCGTGTTTTCTTTCTAAGCATTTTATTACTAAGTAACTTAACTTTCATAGGGAAGACGAATGCAGCGGTTAAAATGCCAAACTGTGCATTGATTAATGGCTGGGCAGCTATTTCTTACACTAAAGAAAAAACCTTACCACAGAATACTTTTCTTCGCAGTAAGATCCTGCTGAATGGCTTTAAAGATGAACTAATGAAGAAAGTGTTTGGAAAAACATTAGATCAATGGAGTGATGCCGATTTTGTTGAATTAAGAAAAAAAGTTCTAGAGTGCGACCCAAAATTAGTACAAGAGATTCGAGCAGCACAACAGAAACGCAACAAAGAGTTACTCATTATACTACAAGGTACGCGAGGATTCACCTATGGTTATTTAAGAATGAGTACACCGGCAAATTATAATATGGTCATTACACAGCAGCGCCAAAACTACACTGGGAGTAAAAAGGCCACGGCATTAATTGCTAAACAACAGGAAGAATTAAAAAACATGGAGCCCACTGTTGCTAATGTTAAAAAGATTGCTGCTATGGGAAAAAAATCGGATTTTGCTTACTTAAGACCTCTTGAAAGCAAAAATCATTTTACAACTCTACGCGTACATGGCGTTAAACTTTCGGGTGACGTGGTTGATAATGCAGAAGGTAAATTTAAAAGCTACCCTAAATCCATTGAAGGTTTACGTCAACTTCAAGCATACCGCAGCGAACTACAAAAAGATTTAAAGAATGTTGGGCAATCTAAATGGAAAGCCTTTAACAAGGCGCTCAACGACATTGCGTTAGCAGCCCTTGATGATTTCAAAAAAGAATTAGATGCCATGCCGGCTACATCTCAAGACTTACAAAAAGTTAAGTCTGCAATTAAAAATCTATTTCGATACCCTGTAACAGGGTCCATACGAGAATCATACCAACAAGTTGCAAGTAAACGTGTTGCTGTAATAAAACAAGATTTAAAAAAATCAAAATGTTATAAATCACCGAACGTGATGGGCTTAAAAAGTAAACACCACGATGAACCACTTTTAGGTTATAAAGGTGAAACAACCTTAGGGCTTTTTATTTGCGATATCAGCCGAGCAGGCAATAAGTTTCAAAGCTACGAAGAAGCCAGTTTGTTTGGTAGCACCTACACTCTTAACTTATTAGGGCGTCGTGGTATTACGCTTATTATCGAAATGAAAAAAGTAGAAGCCGTTAAAGGTAAAAAAATGTTGGTTGGGGTTCTTATTAAAGATGCTTCAAGCGAAACAAAACTTACTCTCAATGGATGGCAAGATTATGCAGAAAAACTGGTTCGCTAGACTTCATTGAAAAGTTGGCGGTCTTGAATCAAGGGGTCTGACCCTTTGATCTTGACCCTGATATGGTGGAGCGTCCTGGCGAATACTAGGGTGAGGAAAGATCGCAGTTAGATAAAGCAATACTTAAATCCAGAACTACTCGCCCTGCAAAATAGAGTTTTAATTGCGTTCCGTCTAACAAGGGGCTCAATTAAAGGGGTCAGAGCCCTTTAAGCAAGAAGCTTTGCTTATCGTGAGTTGTTCAGGCATGACATCTCTGCTGAGGACATCCATACCATCGAGAAAAAACCCGTGTCAGAGAGCAATTGTTTCTAATATTAGAATTAATTGCTCTCTGACCCCAATTAATTCTTGTAGATGCCAGACAACACAGTTTCCGTTACACTAGTATCACTAACACCATCTCTTGACTGTTATGACCCTGTTGATTCTGTACGTTACTATCGCATTATTGTTCTCTTTTCTATGTTCCATCGCTGAGGCGGTGATCCTCAGCGTGACGCAGGCACATATCAGTTTGTTGCAGCAGAACGGCCAGCATACTGGTGAATTACTGGCAGAGCTGAAATCTGAGATCAGCAAACCTCTAGCTGCTATCCTCACTCTTAACACTATAGCCCATACGGTGGGTGCGGTTGGTGCAGGTGCACAAGCTACGCGCGTATTCGGTAATGAGTGGATTGGATTATTCTCTGCCCTTTTAACTTTAGCTATTCTGGTCGTGTCGGAGATTATTCCCAAGACTCTGGGTGCGGTTTATTGGCGAGGTCTCGCTGGCATCACTGCACATACCTTGAAATGGATGGTGAAGTTATTGTATCCCTTCGTCATGTTCTCTGAATGGCTGACCAGTGGCATAAAAGGCCATGATCCACAGGGCTTTAGTCGAGATGAATTCGCCGCTATGGCGGAACTGGGTGAACAGGAAGGGCAGCTGGAGCAACGTGAATCGCTGATACTGAAAAATATGTTCCTGCTCCGCGAGACGCATGTTACCGATGCAATGACACCACGTATTGTCGTGTTCTCACTGCCAGAAGATCTCACCGTAGGTGAATACTATGAACAGCATTTCGATTCGAGTTTCTCACGCATTCCGGTCTACAAGGATGACAAGGAGCATCTTACTGGTTTTGTACTTAAGGATGATTTGATGCTTGCACATGCACGAAATAACAAGGATAAGGCACTCTCCAATTACAGACGTGAACTCCCGGCTTTGCTTGTCAATACACTATTATCTGATGCATTTGAACAGGTGCTCGGGCAGCGTGCGCATATCATGGTGATCATCGATGAACTCGACAAGCTGCAAGGTATCATCACCATGGAAGATATCTTTGAAACGCTTCTTGGTCTGGAGATAGTAGATGAGAGTGACAAGAAAGTCGATATGCAGGCGTATGCTCGACGACTTTGGAAGATCCGCGCTCAAAAGATGGGGCTGCACATCGATGATGATTGAATTTTAAATTAAAGGGGTAGCCTACTCCGTCCCCTTTATCTTCGATATAATGAAGTGGTGAGGAAACAGTAATGGCTATTAAAAAATCAAGCGGTGATGTATTTAAAGACCTGGGATTTGAGTCTCCTGAGGC
>QIFK01000081.1 GCA_003230615.1 Nitrosospira sp.
GCAGGCGGCACGACTCCCATGGGCGCAGGTATCGATACCGCTAACAGCAAATTTCTGACAGGGCTAGGGCTCGGTCAAATAGCGATGTTTATCGTTAGTGATGGTGTAGCAGACATGAGTCATTCTGGTGGCCCTGGCGAAAGAAGTGCTGCCATTGCTGCTGCTAAAAAGGCGAAAGGCCAACTTGGCGATAGGTTGTGTATTTACCCCATCCAAATCGGTAATGAGGAAGGTGCAGAAGATTTTATGAACGAACTCGCCGCGATCGGAGGTTGTGGTTTTGCAACTAATGCCATGGATATTTCTTCACCCAAGACTATGGCCGGTTACGTGGTTAAAACCCTTCTCGGACCTGTGTCAGATACCGCTGTTCGTGTTGACACTGATCCCGATAAAATTACTTTCTCCGCTGATGCATTATTCGATTTTGACAAAGCCATACTGAAATCGGAAGGATAACCTGATGGCCAAACTGGGGAATGTAAAATATGATGTAATTGTTGCTGTTGGTTACACTGACCGTATTGGTAATGAAGGTTACAACAAACGGCTCTCTGTACGTCGTGCCAATGCAGTTAAAAGCTACCTCGTAGCGAACAAAGGTGTTGATGCCAGCAACGTTTTTGTTGATGGAAAAGGCGAAGCTAACCCGGTAACTGGAACTACATGTATCGGAAAAGGTATGTCAGCCTGCAACCCGATCGTCGCGTTGAGATCGAGATTGCCGTTATGAAGAAATAGTGAAGATAGTTCCATCTAGACACAATAAATAGAACAAAGATAGATTAAAGCCCTGCCACTGTGCAGGGCTTTTTTTTAGCTATGTTCCCTGGATATATTATTGCTGCAATTTGTATTCAATGGTAGGGATAATGCTCTGAGTGTTGGTGTCATAAAAAGAGCTAAAGCAATTAGGTCAGCTTTCCGTGACACTGCTTGTATTTTTTCCCAGAACCACATGGACATGGATCATTACGGCCGACCTTGTCTCCTTGGCGCACGAACGGCTGATGCGTCTCTTGATGACCATCTTTACTACTATCCTCATCTTCACCTAACGCCTTCTCATAGGTCGAATGGTGATATTGCAAGTTCGTTGGTGATCGCGGCACTTCAGATGCTGCTTCCACTTGCTGCTCGCTTCTTATCTGCACCATCATGAGTATTTGCGTAACCTCAGATTTTATCTCTTCTAGCATAGTGGAAAATAGGTCAAAAGCCTCACGTTTGTATTCCTGCTTTGGATTCTTTTGTGCATAACCGCGCAAGTGGATACCCTGGCGGAGGTGATCCAAAGCTGCCAAGTGCTCACGCCAATGAGTATCTAGACTCTGTAGCATTACTGCTCGCTCGTACTGATGCATGATATCAACACCAACCTTATCCACTTTACCCTGATATTGTTCGTTCGCTATTTCAGTAACCCGTTGGCCTAGGTTTTCCTCATGCAGCTCAGATTCTTTTTCCAACCATTCCTGCAACGGGAGCTGCAATTGATATTCTGAGGCAAGAGCCTTTTCTAGCCCCGAAACGTCCCACTGTTCCTCAATACTTTCTGGCGGCATATGAAGACCGACAAGATGATCCAGAACGTCCCCACGCATTGCTGTAATAGTGTCAGAAATGTTGTTCGATTCTAGTAACTCATTTCGTTGCTGATAAATTACTCTGCGTTGATCATTGGCAACATCATCGTACTCAAGCAATTGCTTGCGTATATCAAAATTGCGAGCTTCCACTTTACGTTGTGCATTCTCAATAGCTCGAGTAACCCACGGATGTTCAATGGCCTCTCCCTCTGGCATGTTAAGACGCTGCATGATGCTGGCTACACGATCAGATGCAAAGATGCGCAAAAGTGGGTCTTCAAGTGAAAGATAAAAACGGCTGGATCCGGGGTCACCCTGACGCCCGGACCGACCACGTAACTGGTTGTCCACCCGACGAGATTCATGTCGCTCAGTGCCAATGATATGTAGCCCTCCTTGTTTCAGCACCTCGTCATGAAGAAGCTGCCATTCCTCACGTAATTTGGCGATACGCTCTTCTTTGACGGAAGCGCTGGTATTCTCGTCTGAGCTTATACGCTCAATCTCAGGTTCTGGATTGCCACCTAACACTATATCGGTACCTCGTCCTGCCATGTTGGTTGCTATGGTAATCATCTTCGGGTGCCCAGCCTGAGTAACAATCTCTGCTTCACTTGCGTGTTGCTTGGCGTTTAGTAGCTGATGAGGTAGTTTGCTCTGCTTTAATAGCCCAGATAACAATTCGTTATTTTCAATTGAAGTAGTTCCAACTAAAACCGGCTGTCCGCGCTGGTGGCAATCTTTGATCCCTTCAATAATAGCGTTGTTCTTTTCATCCATAGTGCGGAACACCTGATCCATGCGTTCGTCACGAATCATCTGACGATCGGTTGGAATAATCACAGTCTCCAATCCGTATATTTGCTGGAACTCATAAGCCTCGGTATCCGCCGTGCCTGTCATGCCAGCTAATTTTGTATACATTCGAAAATAATTCTGGAAAGTAATCGAGGCAAGTGTCTGGTTTTCCTTTTGGATCGGAACATTCTCCTTGGCCTCTACCGCTTGGTGTAGCCCTTCTGACCAACGCCTACCAGACATAAGCCGTCCGGTAAATTCATCTACTATCACTATCTCGCCATTCTGTACTACATAATGCTGATCAAGATGAAATAAAGAGTGGGCGCGCAGTGCTGCATAAAGATGATGTACAAGATTGATATTGGTAGGATCATAGAGACTGGCCCCTACCGTCAATAGGCCAGCCTGGGTAAGTATTTTTTCTGCATGTTCGAAGCCTGACTCACTCAGTAGCACCTGCTGAGATTTCTCATCCACGCTGAAATCACCAGGACTATCTTCTTTATCCTGACGTACGAGTTTTGGAATCAGCGTATTCATACGAACGTAAACTTCAGTGTTACCTTCCGCCTGACCTGAAATGATCAGCGGGGTACGTGCTTCGTCAATTAGAATAGAATCCACCTCGTCAACAATGGCATAGTTGAGTGCGCGTTGTACTCGCTCAGCAGGGTCGCTCACCATATTGTCGCGCAGGTAATCAAAACCAAACTCGTTATTGGTACCATACGTAATGTCGGCAGAGTAAGCGGTCTGCTTGTTTTCATGATCCATCTGCGAAAGAACCACCCCCACACTTATGCCTAGGAATTGATATATACGCCCCATCCATTCGGAATCACGCTTAGCAAGATAATCATTCACCGTAACCAAATGAAAACCTTTTCCAGCAAGAGCATTAAGGTACGAGGGCAATGTCGCCGTCAGCGTTTTACCCTCGCCCGTTCGCATCTCTGCAATCTTTCCATTGTGTAGCACAATTCCGCCAATTAATTGCACCTCAAAATGGCGCTGACCCAAAACCCTTTTGCTGGCTTCACGTACTACTGCAAAAGCTTCTGGCAATAATGCATCAAGTGTCTCTCCATCTTTCACACGTTGCTTGAATTCGTCGGTCTTTGTACGTAATTGAGCATCCGTAAGTGCGGCAATAGTAGGTTCCAACGTGTTAATAGTGTCAACAGTCTGGAAATATTGCTTGATTAACCTATCGTTACGGCTACCAAAAACTTTCTTGAGAAGGGTGTTAAGCATGAGATATTAAAAGAAATTCTACCTAAAAACTGTCGTCAAAAAAACAAGGGGTGAGGCTTTTGGCCCCACCCCGCCGCCACAACTAGTTTATGATCAGACTCAATCAGATTTCTTTAGAAACCGTAATGGATTTTGTGGCAAGCCCTTATGCCTAACTTCAAAATGCAAGTGCGGACCAGTAGATCGGCCCGTGTTTCCCACTTCTGCAATCTTTTCTCCTTGCATTACCACCTGCCCCAACTTAACCAAGCGCTTGGAAGCATGTGCATAGCGACTGACAAGATTATTACCATGATCAACTGCAATCATATTACCATATTCAGGATGGAGGTCAGAGTAAACCACCACACCACCTGCGGCAGCTATGATAGGTGCCCCAAATTCAGCAACAAAATCAACTCCATCATGATAAGCTTTTTTTCCGGTAAAAGGATCAATACGGGCACCAAAACTAGATGAATACCACTTCACGTTCACCGGCATAAGGGAAGGTTGCATTTTTTTCTTGAGCCTGTCTTGCCTTATCAAGGAATCCAACGTTTCTAACTTGCTCATACGATCATCTATTGTGCGAGACAAATGCTGAACTTTATCGTCAAATTCACCAAAAGAAATATCTTGAAGCGGTAGGGTAGATAACGCACCCCCTTGACCTGGCATCTGATTAAATAAAAATTCCTGAGGCTCAATACCTGATAATTCTGCAAGTCTTTCACCTACTGAATCGAGCCTTAATAATTGCGCCTGCATCTGACCCATTTTGATCGCCATAGCATTTAGATTATCGCGCATATACTGCTGGTTTTTCTCATAGTCCTCCTGCTGCACGCTCATTACAAATGACCGCAAGGAAGGACTGTCGATCTTGTCCACATATCGTAACGAAAGATAATTAAGTCCCAAAACCATCAACACAACAACAAGAAATAGCGCTCCAAATAACAACACGAAGTGCCTTCTCGTGAAAGTCAATGCTTTTGCCTTTACCAGATGACTAGAAACTAGAATAATATTCATATACTCTCCGAACTCTAGTACAACACATATGACGTATTTATCTACACAGAGTAATGCTATGAAGCGTGGTATTCTGTGTGAGAAATCACAACACTAGCTATTTCAAATATGACAATACACAAAATCAATTTCTACCTTAGTGCCCTCATGGATGCGCCTCAGCATCAAGAGATGTTCGCCTACATTGACCAATTAACACAAATGCAACAAGCATTCATGAAAATTATCCCGTCCCAATTAGCAAAGAACTGCTCTCTAGGCCGATTTTCAGATGGAAAGTTGACTATATTAGTGGGCAACGGACCAGTCGCAGCAAAACTTAAGCAAATTCTACCATCATTACTATTAAAATTTCAGAAAATGGGCTATCTGGAGGTTACTGCAATTCAAATTACTGTGCAAGCAAATTACTACACATACAGCGCAGATGATTCACTCCGTAAAAGCCCGGAAATAGGCCAAATTGGCATGGAAAGCCTAAGCAAATTTGTTACAAATTTACCTACATCGCCATTAAAAACCGCTGTAAAATCAATGCTGAAGAGACGAACCAAGTTACCAAAGAAAACTTAATACAACTGTAGTTATAGTATAAGATAATCAAAGCAGAGATCACTTAGCAGTTTGATTTCATTAATTCTTATTGGAATTATCATTTTTTTGAACTACATGAAACAAATTTTTAAACTGCAAGGTAAAAACCTCTTTCTTTAAGTAAAATAATTCGAAGTTGGGCTTTGAAACTTAAAGAAAAATTAACTATCCTTATGGGAATCAATAGCTGAGTATCAATACATCACATTTTTCAGCTCTTCTAATTAGGCCGAACACTATCAATATACAAAATGAATGTAAGAACAACAACTACGCTACCAAAATTTGTGTGCAATTTGTACACCTATCCGTGTGTTCCAAAGAATTTTACGCTGTGCTAAAATCATATTCGTCAGAAAACACTTTCCCCGGTTGGTAAATATGTAAGCAATATTGTGTTGTGTTGCGTATGCACGGATGCGTCAACTTCGCAAAAGGCCAAGTAGCTCAGTTGGTAGAGCAGAGGACTGAAAATCCTTGTGTCGGGGGTTCAATTCCCTCCTTGGCCACCATTAAATTCAAATACTTGTAACTTTTATATCTGTAAATCATTTTTGCTTTGTGTAATTTTGGTGTAATTGAGACAAAAAACTATATGACTTTTTTGTATCGTTCTTCCATTCATTTTGTATATTGATAGTGTTCG
>QIFK01000166.1 GCA_003230615.1 Nitrosospira sp.
GCTGGTTCAAGTCCAGCCGTAGCTACCATATTTCTACGCACTATCAATGGCTTACAAGCGGTTTCGTTTGTGAGCCGTTTTCTTTTGGGGTATACAGAATCGACACAGCGTTTGAATATTATTGCATGTTTTACTGATATGCTTATAAAGTTAATTAGACAGACGCTGTCTATCCACCCCATATGAGGGTGATATACAGAGTTTGTCTAACATACTGTTAGCGGCAACAAAATTTGTTACAAAAAGGTTGTTTGTCAATGAAAAGCCAGCATAGAGATATAATTGCTTATTTTGGAATACTATTAGCATTCTTGTTTCTCCCAGTTACCGCTGCGGGCGATGAGTTTACAAAAGCGTTAAAAGCCCATAACCGAGGCGACTACACATATGCACTTATAACATGGACAAGGCTGGCCAATGCGGGTGAAATTCGTTCGCAGCTATTTGTTGCTGATATGTACTTATCTGGTACGGGGGTTACTCAAGACTATAACGAAGCAATAGCGTGGTTTACAAAAGCAGCAGAGAACGGGGAGCCCATAGCTCAGCTGCAAACTGCTCTGCTTTACCTGACTGGAAAGGGGGCGAAAAGAAACCTTAGAAAGGCCAGACAGTTTTTAGAAAAGGCAGCGGATCACGAATGGTACTTGCCTGGAGTAAACGAAGCTCAGGTATTGCTGGCTGATCTATATTACACGGGTAAAGGTGGCGCCCGCGACCTACCCAAAGCAGCACACTGGTATCAACAAGCGGCAAGGCGGACTAATGCTAAAGCAAAGTACAAACTAGGCCAGCTCTATGAACGTGGTGAGGGGGTTAATAAGGACTTAGATAAAGCAAGGATTTGGTACAAGAGAGCGTTTGAAACACAAATGTGGAGTACTCTGAATATGGAACTTCGCGATAAAATGGAGAACGACAAAGATCTTTCCGTCTACGATGCGTTCTCTCTATCTAGCGGAATGAAAGAAGCCAACTATCAACTTAAAGCACGCATGCTTGATATGTTGGTGGACTCTATACCCAAAGGCCAAGGCAAATAGCTGCCAGCATATGATGCCATCTAACGGATAAGGGGACGCCCTTAACACATTTCTTTCGATTTTAAGTACACTGATCCTTGATCCATTTTCGATTCTATGAGAATAGAGGTTCCTTGAGAAATATTATTTTATGAGGACATTTGGCGGCATATCACAATATTGGTGCCAGCTACATAATCATCTGTTAGGGGCAAATAATGAAATTCAACGACATTATGAAAATTAATCTCCCTGACGATTTTCCAGATGAACAATTTGCTTATTTTATGGAGTCTACTAGATCTGTTCTATTACCAAATAAAAATGATTCATGGAAAGAATTTGCTGGCGCTTCAAATTTGATTGGGTGGCGTTTTCGATCCTGCTATGAAGATATGACTAGCTATATTGATTCTTGGGTAGTGCATGGTGCAAACATTTCTTTTGAAAAAATCTATATGCGAGAACGTTTTCTATTTGGTATGTTTTCTAGTGGTGTTTCGTGTGTAGAAAGCGCTTGCTATGCCGTATATGCATTATCAAGTCACCATTCAATATACAATCTTCCCTTTGGAGATAATGAGCAAAGAAAGTGCAACCCTAGAAGTTTAAGAATGGTACTAGAACCATTTAACACAGCCAAAACAGTTGTGAGTGAATTGAACTCAATAATTCAATCTCATGAATGGAAGTTTTGGGTAGATCTCAGAAATAGAATGACGCATCGTTCAAATATTCCTAGAATTGTACGAGGTACGGGTGGAGGCCCACCGCCAACTGCAAAAGCACTCCAATTTGCTGCAACATCAAGCACACCTGCTTTTGAAGCAGACGAAGATCATTTAGTAAATTTATTCAAATGGTTGGCACAATCACTAAGCAACCTATTAGCAGGAGGGGGCGATATTGCATCTAACTCCTACAAGGCATATTTACTCGGACCATAGTTGGGTTAAGGGCTCTGAGCCCTTTTGGTTCCTTTTGGTTCTTTTGGTTTTCACTTAATAGAAGAGGTAACGAGTTATGAGTACTGCTAAAGAAGAAGTAAAGACGATTTTGGACAAACTCCCTGATGATTGTTCACTGGAAGATGTCCAGTATCATCTCTACGTTGTTGAAAAAATTCACCGAGGAATTGAGCGCGCCGATAAGGAGGGTGTGCTTAGTCAAGACGAGGTAGAAAGGAAATTTGATAAGTGGACCTCGAAGTAAATTGGTCTCCTGAGGCAACTGAAGACCTCGAATCAATCGCAGAGTATATTGCCAGGGATTCTGAGTTTTATGCGCGTGCGGTTGTTACAGAAATATTATCGGTTTCTCGAAACATCGGGGAATTTCCATTGATCGGCCGTATTGTGCCGGAGATTGGAGACGAGCGTATAAGGGAGAGATTCATTTACAGCTATCGGTTGGTTTATCGAGTTGAACCAGAACCAATTCTGATCGTGGCAGTAATACACGGAAAACGGCTACTCGAAAACATTTCAGAACGGTTTGATGGTGGCACATAACAAGCCCATGCAGCCAACGCCAAAAAGCGGCGTGGCTGATGGGAAACGTTAGGTGCAGGATGAGGTATCTAGAGCGCTTCAAAGTTTCATTGGTTAATCCGTCCAGCTCAGAAATCGAGCTTCGCGACCTATTGAGTAACTTTTCATTCTATTTATCCGGGCGTGTGAATGTGCTTTGTATGTTTGCCGAGGAAATTATTGAAAACCTTGATACAGGCTTTTCAGCATCGCCAGTACAAGGAGGGCGTATTGAAAGAGCAGAATCACTTATGTGGCTATGGGTTCTAGGTGCCTATGAGGTCGTGAGGACAATGGTTCAAGCTGAGAAATGCTTTTCACCATCAGCTATGGAACATTTTAGGACGCTTAAAAAATCACTCGCAGCAGTACGAATGCCTGCCTCAAAAATGGAAAAACAAGGTAAACGTATACCAGTCAACTCAAACAGAAGCCCAGCAGGATGGGATGTTGAGAATCGAGATCTTCTTGTTAATGATCCCGATGACCCTGAGGTTTCTGCGCGTAGGTTATTTAATGATTTTGATGAAACATTTTTATCTCTAAGAAAAGCTGACATATTAGCAAGGCATGAAGATTCATATTTATAAAGCACCTAACAATACGCTCGTTCATCTACGATAGGGTTAAGGGGTCAGACCCCTTATGGTTCCCCTTATGGTTCCTGACGCATACAGTTCACTAGCGCGCCTGGTGATCGTAGCAGGTTATTTCATTACCGTTACATGCCTCAGTGGCTAACAGTACCGGCAGTATAGTGTTCACCGCATCAGCGGCAAACCCGCCCCACTTAACTTTCAAACCACGGCCGTCCAAAAGAAAGCTTGCTCGCTGATATGCCGGCCCGGTCCAGCCAATATCGCGCCACTTGATCAATAAACTATTCGCTGTCTCTTCCAACACTTCTCCAGCGGCAAAGTATCGGCTCACGGTTGAGCCGTCGGGCATTAGCCAATCCAGTGTGGTCGACCCGCCTGGAACAACTGCGCGAGTGATCAAATAATCGATAGCAGCAGAAGAATAATTGCTGGCATTATAGGCCCCGGAGGATTTCCCGATGCGAATAATGGCAAGCCATTCATCAAATGGCACCCCGCTTTCAGGGCGTTCTGACCAACCGCCAGCGCGCGAATGGATACTGCTAAAGTCATCCAGATCGCCGATAGAATAGACGGGGCAGATGACACTTTCTGCTGACCACACCCAGCGGCTAGATACGATAGACGCATAACGGGGCGATGTTGGGTTGTTCATTTCGTTTTCCATCGCCTGCTGTATTGCAACCTTATCCTCAGCAGACATCAAATCGTACGCGCAGACCCAATAACTACTCTCCTGATCGTCATATAGAAAAATCTCCATTGCCACCCAAGGTATAGCGCCAGCGACCGAACCCCTGTAATAACCAGGGTAACCTGGGATTTCATTAGCATTGACCGACGGTATTGCCAGAATTTCACCTTTGGAAACAGGGATAGTGCCATTAGTGAAAATTTCGCCCATTGGGCCAAAATAAGTATCTGTATCGATTCCGGTGGCGACAAGTATCTTGTCGCGTAAGCCGGCGCTAATCGTCTCTATTTCCCCGAGATGCGATCGAAAACGGGGGCTGTATTTTAAATCAACTGCCCATTGGCGAGGTGGCCCGGCCAGGACAACGCGTGTAACCACGGCATCGGCGGGGGAAATGTACGCCGGGGTTTTGGCTCGAATCTCCGCACCGTCTAATCCTCCCCAATATCCGCAAGACTCACCGGGGTCACAGATACCATCGTTGTTTCCACCACTGCCGGGAAGTTCTGCGAGATCGCTGACATTCTGAACAAGCATCCCCACCAGATTTATCTTGGCATCACCATACATATGACCAGTGAATGGAGAAACATGTGCGGCAAAAGGACCAACACTGAAATAAACTGTCCCACCGTTGGAGGGAGCCTCAAGGTAGCGATCGCCAATCGTGTAGTTAAACGGAAGATCCAAGGGTAAAATATCCGTGCCTGAATCCGCACCTCCGCCCCCGCCTCCACAGGCGCTAATCAAAATGATTCCGAAGGCGACAGCCCATGACAGAATAGCTTTCGGCTTCATTTTCATACCTCCGTAGCTACACATGTTACCCCACAAGTTGTAGCTACGAAAATGTATCTAAAACCACATATTTCAGAGCGAATGATTTTTCGGAAATAGGCAATAGGAGTCACCCATTAGCCCGCCCCGGTCAATAGAGTTAAGGTTCAGACCCCTTATCACCTGTTAGCTAACAGGGCGCTCACCTGATCGCATTTTTGCTGTGCTCAAAAGCATCAGGTGAACTTGGTTGTTATAAGCTCACTTGACAAATGGTACTAATATAGTACCATTCATATATGCCACCTAAAATCCGTGAATTAATCAAGGAGCTGGAAAAGTGTGGTTTCGTCAACCGTGGAGGCAAAGGAAGTCATCGTAATTTAAGGCATCCTGCGGGGTTGAATATCACGATTAGCGGCAGGCCAGGCGATGATGCCAAGCATTATCAAATTAATGATGTAAAACATGCAATTAAGTGGGCTAGTGATGAAGAAGCGTGATCGATATCTTAGAATTGTAGAATGGTCAGAAGAAGACCAGTGCTATATTGGCCGTGTA
>QIFK01000032.1 GCA_003230615.1 Nitrosospira sp.
CCGCAGTTGCTGGTGTATGTGATGCATATTTGTCTGAGGGTTGTGCCGATGCCTGGTCTCCAAAAACACTTCGTGCAGCTATGGGGGCACATTTCATGTTACGCATTTATGAACAGTCTAATCTTGTGAAGGTTATACAGAAATTCAAAGGTAAAGTTATTGCAACTACGCTGAAAACAAATAAAAGCTTATATAAAACACACTTATTGGGGCCGATCGCATTCGCATTTGGTAATGAGGGAATAGGTTTGTCAGATGTGGTGCGTCAAGCTGCCAGTGAGCAAGTTGCTATCCCTATGGTGAATAAAACAGAATCATTAAACGTTGCAGCGGCAGCAGCTATTTGTTTGTTTGAAAAGGTAAGGCAAACTCAATAAGCAATCTTTCACTATTATAGATAATACTGACAAATATCAGAGTATGGCACTAATTAGAAAAATTTAATCATGAGCGTTACTGATCATGATTTTATGTGCGTGGCACTTGATCTTGCACAACAAGCGAGAAGGGAGGGAGAAGTGCCAGTGGGTGCTATTGTGGTGAAAGGTAACACTATTATTGGGCGTGGTTATAACCGTCCAATCTCAACTTTGGATCCTACTGCCCATGCGGAGATAATGGCTCTACAAGATGCGGCGCGATACCTCTGTAACTACCGTTTGTTAGACTGTGCTCTTTATGTAACTTTAGAACCGTGTGTGATGTGCATAGGAGCTATTTTCCATGCTCGCATTACGCGTCTAGTTTATGGTGCGAAAGATCCTAAAACTGGAGCATGTGGCAGCGTGATAAATTTGCCGCAAGAAACACTATTGAATCATCATACTTTAGTGATAGGGGGCGTATTGGAAGAAGAAACAAGTGTGCTGCTTAAAAAATTTTTTATAGTGCAACGCAAGATAATTAAAGATAAAGATTTATGAGAATCGAGATTAAAATAAATTCACAACATCTTAATGTTATTGATAATATTGAAAATAAAATCAAATCTTATCAAATTTCTACTGCAAAAAACGGGGTAGGGCAGGAAAGAGGTAGTTTTTGTACCCCACTGGGCATACATGTTATTCGCGCAAAAATCGGATCTGGTCAGCCAATAAACACAGTTTTTATAAAACGTCGGCCGACTGGTGAAATTTACACACCAGATCTAGGTGCACGTTATCTAGGACGCGACTGGATTTTGACCCGCATTCTATGGCTCTCTGGTTGTGAACTCGGCTTCAATCGCTTAGGTTCAGTAGATACGATGCGTCGTTATATCTATATTCATGGTAGTCCAGACAATATCAACATGGATAAACCTGGATCTATCGGGTGCATTCGTATGTTCAACGCTAATTTGTTGGAACTATTTGATGTAGTAGATGTTGGAACAGAGGTTGTTATTACTTAAAATTAAAGCTGTTAGAAGAAATTTATGACGGGTAATTCTTCTTGCAATAGAAAAATAACATGCCTTATCGGTAGCATACACTACGGAGAAGGTTTCAGTTCCAGCGATAATTTCTGTGTAACAAAAAAGAAGAACAACGCTATGCTTCAAATTTGTTCCCTTACGCCTTTTGAGTTATCATAACTGTCCATGACCAAGTATGTATTTGTAACTGGTGGCGTGGTGTCTTCCCTAGGTAAGGGTATTGCAGCTGCTTCCCTTGCAGCTATCCTTGAATCCCGTGGCATCAAAGTAACTATGCTGAAATTGGATCCCTATATCAACGTGGATCCTGGCACCATGAATCCCTTTCAACATGGAGAAGTTTTTGTCACTGAAGACGGTGCAGAAACTGATCTCGATTTGGGGCATTATGAGCGCTTTATTAGCGTTAAAATGAGCAAACTAAATAACTTCACTACCGGTCAAATTTACGAAAGTGTGATAAGGAAAGAGCGGAGAGGTGACTACCTCGGCGGTACAGTGCAAGTAATTCCACATATTACCGATGAAATCAAGCTGCAAATAAAGTCTGGTGCAAAGGATTCACAAGTCGCTATTGTTGAGATTGGTGGCACGGCCGGTGACATTGAGTCCTTGCCATTCCTAGAAGCAATACGGCAGATGGCAATTCAACATCCCCGCGAAGATACCTGTTTCATTCACCTTACGTTATTGCCCTATATTGCCTCTGCGGGAGAATTGAAAACTAAACCAACGCAGCACTCGGTGAAAGAAATGCGCGAAATTGGTATCCAACCTGACGTATTATTATGTCGTGCAGACCGCGAATTACCAACAGCCGAACGCCGAAAAATTGCATTATTCACCAACGTACGGGAAGAAGCAGTAATTTCGGCAGTCGACGTGGACAGCATTTACAAAATTCCCGCATTACTGCATGAACAAATGTTGGATGAAATCGTGTGTCATAAGCTAAATATTCTTGCTAAACCGGCAGATTTAAGTATGTGGAAAAAAATAGTAAATGTGCTGGAGCATCCCCAGCAAACGGTAAAAATTGCACTTGTAGGAAAATATGTAGACTTAACTGAATCCTATAAGTCTCTATCGGAAGCGTTGACCCATGCAGGAATTCATACCCACAGCAAAATTAATATTCATTACGTAGATTCAGAACACATTGAAATACAGGGAACCGATTGTCTTACGGATGCTAATGCTGTTCTGGTCCCCGGTGGATTTGGTAAACGAGGTATAGAAGGTAAGATCATGGCTATTCGCTATGCACGCGAAAGTCGTATTCCATACCTTGGCATCTGCCTTGGTATGCAACTAGCAGTTATTGAGTTTGCTCGCAATAAGGCCGCCATGAATGATGCACATAGTACCGAGTTCAACTCTGAAACACCTTATCCAGTTATTGGGCTAATAACTGAATGGCGCACCCGTGAAGGTAAGATAAAAATCCGTAATGCGCAATCGGATCTTGGCGGCAGCATGCGTTTGGGTGGACAAGAGTGTTTGCTAAAGGAAAACTCGCTAGCCCAAAAGATTTATGGTGCAGATAGAATTACTGAACGCCATCGTCATCGTTATGAAGTCAATAACGAATATATTTTACAGTTAGAAAAAGCAGGACTTCATGCAAGCGGCTTATCGACAGAAGACTCACTTTGTGAAATGATTGAGTTATCTGAAAACGAGCATCCGTGGTTTGTTGCATGCCAGTTTCATCCTGAGTTTACTTCCACACCTAGAACAGGACATCCACTATTTAAGGCATTTATCGAAGCAGCTATTGACACGACGGGTAAGCGTGCTACATCGGAAGTAGCAAGCTCTGGCAAACTAAAAAACATTACTTTAGTGCCTAACATATGATGCAATTCTGCCATCTTGTAGTCTGTCACGATTATCCAATAACTTAGCAACAAGGAAAATTAGAATGAGTGCAATTGTTGATATCTTTGCTCGAGAAATTTTAGATTCACGCGGTAATCCAACTGTAGAAGCGGAAATATTACTTGAATCTGGTGTGCAGGGACGAGCAGCAGTGCCTTCTGGCGCATCTGTCGGCACTAAAGAAGCTGTTGAATTACGTGATAATGATGCTCAGCGTTATTTTGGAAAGGGTGTTCTTAAAGCAGTTGAGAACGTAAATAGCGAAATTTCTGAGGCCATCATGGGCCTAGACGTAACGGAACAACATTTTATAGATCAAACCTTGATTGATCTTGATGGTAGTGACAACAAATCAAAACTTGGTGCCAACGCAATTCTGGCGGTTTCTCTAGCTGTAGCAAAAGCAGCAGCGGAGGAATCTGATCTCCCTTTATATCGCTATTTAGGAGGCTCAGGTCCAATGTCTATGCCAGTGCCAATGATGAATGTCATTAATGGTGGGGTACATGCCAGCAATAACATTGATTTACAAGAATTCATGATTGTTCCGCTCGGCGCGCAAAGTTTTCGAGAGGCCCTACGCTATGGAGCAGAGATATTTCACACACTAAAAGAAATGCTGCATGAAAAAAAAATGACAACTACCGTGGGTGATGAAGGTGGATATGCTCCTAATCTAGAAAATAATGAAGCAGCATTGCAACTGATTGTCCAAGCTATCGAGCAAGCTGGATACTTACCAGGAGCAGATGTTGCCATTGCACTAGACTTTGCTAGTTCGGAATTATTTAAAGAGGGAAAATATCAACTATCTTCTGATGGCCTAAGCTTGAGTTCAGAACAACTCACAGACTATATAGCTGCCTGGGTAAACAAATACCCCATTATCAGCGTAGAAGACGGCATGAGTGAACATGACTGGGATGGCTGGAAATTACTTACCAACAAACTTGGAAAATCGGTACAGTTAGTAGGTGATGACGTGTTTGTGACGAATGCAAATATTCTTAAAGAAGGTATCGAACAAAATATTGCTAATTCCATACTCATTAAAATTAATCAGATTGGCACTCTAACCGAAACTTTTTCTGCCATTGAAATCGCAAAACGTGCAGGTTATACCTCTGTAATTTCGCACCGTTCTGGAGAAACTGAAGATACCACTATTGCTGACATTGCTGTAGCTACCAATGCATTGCAAATCAAAACTGGCTCACTGTCCCGCTCTGATCGTCTAGCTAAGTACAACCAGTTGCTTCGTATCGAGGAAGATCTCGGCGACTCTGCAGACTATGCCGGACGGGGAGCCTACTACCAGTTAAAATAATGAAAGTATTAGGCCTCATACTATTTGCCTTGATTATCCTATTACAGTACCCGTTATGGTTAGGCAAAGGTAGTTGGCACAGAGTTTGGGAAGTTGATCAGCAAGTTATCGCGCAGCATGAAACCAATCAGAAACTCCAAATTCGTAATGCCGCACTGGATGCAGAGGTTCAGGATCTCAAGCAGGGTTCTGATGCCATTGAGGAACGCGCCCGTAGTGAATTAGGCATGATTAAGCAGAATGAATTTTTTTTTCAGGTAGAAACAAATGGAGGACAAACAACTCCACCAAATCAGTCCAAGGGGAAAAATCTATCAGACAGCAAATAAAACAAAATAATAACGGCATGAAGCGGGGATTTGATGAGTGACTATAAGTTTGAGTTATCGCAGATTGTTTTTGTTATCCCAGTCAAGATGCAGGGTGTTATTGAAGATTGTAATAAACCACCTATTGGTGAAAATATATATGAAGTTGGGGTTATGTATCAAAGTAGAGTTTGGAAGACAACATTTTATGAGTCCGAGCTAAC
>QIFK01000193.1 GCA_003230615.1 Nitrosospira sp.
CTGGCTATAACGCGTAATGAGGCTAAAATTTCTGAGATCCTGTTTTACATCCCACGGCCCATCATATTTCTTAAGTTTTAGGCCAAACAAAAGGTTACCATTACCAATTTTTGGTGAGCCTGCAAGCAGGAGACTGTGATAATCCCATCGTCCCACAGTGTACTCAACCATGGTTTTAGGTAACACACGAACATAGTCAAGATACGCGGCACCCGCTGAGGCAAAATCTCCTTCTTCTGCAGAGTAGGGTCCTTTCTTGTAGCGCACACTCTCTAGCAACTCTGGAATTAGGAAGTTGAGATCCGTGTATCCTTGACCATGTGCATGGCTACGCTGGTTGACCTGCATACCACCCACAGTTGTCAGAAAATCTGTGCCATGATCTAGATTAAACCCACGCAGAAAGAATTGATTGGCTTTGCCTCCGGAAGGATCTTGAGTCGCAATCAGCCCAGGAACGCTCTCAAGTACCCCACCAGGATTAAGTATTGGTCGGGTAACAAGTTCTTTCTTTGTGACAGTCCCTTCACTTGCGCTACTTGCTGTGCCGATAAGATCGTCGGATCTAGCAGTCACTTCTACTAGATCCAGTGTTGGCATATCGTCTGCCTGAATCTGTGTCGAAACTAGAATTAATATGCAGAAGACTGGGAAGCCAAAGATTGAGCGAAGACTATCTACATGAGTTTCCATTAAACAAAATTAAGGTTTAATTTACAGATTAGAGTTTAATCAAAATTAGATGAGTCTTATTCGCATATAATATATACAGCCTATATGATAATGTAATAAATAGTATAACTATACATATATAAACAATAAATAATCTCTGTTTGAATCTGTTTATGAGTATCTTGATTATACTTTCTAGATAAGAATCATTTACAACGTGGAAAAAATTCACAGTAAATATGTGCAACTAGTCGCCTGCCTCTTAGTATTTATTATAGAAAATAGGATCTAAGTATTGACTGTATCGAGTTGACTCCCGTCACCAGTCTCAAGTTATTTAGTCTGAGACTCAGACAATAAATATTTACTATTAAATTAACTATAGAATAATTATAAGAAACTAGATTTGGAGGATAGAATTATGGTCAATTGGAGAATTAAAGGACGAGGATTCCAGAACTGCAATTGTAACTATGGCTGCTCCTGTCAGTTCAATGCGCTACCTACACATGGTAACTGCGAAGCTGTAATGGGATATGAAATAAATTAGGGGCATTTTGGCGATGTAAATCTAGATGGGCTAAAAGTTGCAAGCAACTATATACTTGACTAACCTAAATCTATAAAGGATTATTACTCTGTTATCCTTTCTTGAGTAATATTTGGCGGCCAGGATCGTACAGGACGTACCTTAATCTTCTTTATAATATTGAAAAATATACAAAAGTTTTGATATTCCTGTATCCACTTGTGATTGTAGTGAACGCCCATATATTGCCGTTATGAAAAAATTACCTTCTCCCTCTGCAATAAAGAAGCGCGCACTTGTTCTAACTGAGGGTACAGATGGCGCCGTGGATTGGATAGATGCTGCTGAGTTAGCAGAATCTGTTGGGATAACGCTTGAACAGTATCCAGCATGGCTATACTCAATGCATGAGTTAGGTGCAGTGGCTGTGTCAGATAGGATAGCACACTAAAATTTTAATCCCTCTTGCTATAACCCATAATTACTATATAGCCAAAAAGGGTACAAATCCTAAAATTAATTCTTTTCGTCCGGAAGTGAGGTACGTCAAGCATAGATATTATTAGTCTCTCCTACATTGAATCTTTTTGTACCACTGTCCATAAATGTATTGATATTTCTCAGTGGCTTATCCGATTTTAAACAGGCGCACCGCCGCCATGAAAGGTATCAGTCGGTGCATCAATGCATTTTCCTAAATAATTTTTAATTCTTAGAGATTACTATTAAATCTATCCAAATTACATTCCTGCTTTTGCTATTCTCGTTACTCACTGCGTGTGCAGGTAAGATGTACATGACAAAGAACGACAAACCCTACAGCTATCCAAACGTCGAACGTCCAGTTGCCGGCTGTTCGCTCAACGAACGCGCGTTCGAATGTGACCGTCGCGCCATCCTTTCCATGCTCGGTGAATATCAGGTAGCTTTCAACTTTAATGAAACTACTGTACTTAAACCCAGTTACGTAAGGAAAAACCCTAAGCATTCTGGAGGGTTTGAGGTAGTGGTACTGGTGGATGACAGCGGCTCGAGTATATCGATGCAACACATCCTTGTCAGCGCGAATGGTATGACAATCAAGCACTGGCGGCAACAGTGGATCTACGAACAGCCCTCTCATTGGGTTTATGTAGGTAACCAGCGTTTTGAGAATCATAATCGCAAGCCGGCTTCTGTGTCGGGCACTTGGACGCAACTGGTATTTGAGGTAAACGATGGACCACGTTATGCTGGCAGCGGCCGCTGGAATCACCGTTACGGAGTATCAACTTGGACCTCGGAGCGAACCTGGCGCCCACTGCCACGACGTGAATACACCACGCGCAACGACTACCAGTTACTCAATGTTGAGAACCGCCACACGATTACTCCACAGGGTTGGACGCACGAACAGGACAATACCAAGGTCGTGCGCGAAAACGAAAAAGATATCATTCTGGTACGTGAGTTTGGCTTCAATGACTACCGGCGTATTACCGGCTTTAATTTCAGACCAGGACTTGCTTATTGGAAAGCTACTGAACCGTTCTGGTCGGTAGTGCGAGCACGCTGGGACAATGAGTTAGAAAAAGAAAGCCACATTACCCTCTCATTCCAAACTGGTGATGAGGAATTTAGTGATACGGTGCTGTCACTTGCTGATGCCTACCGCGCCGACCCACGCCTCGAGGTACACCTACCTAAACTCAACGCAGCATTTTACAAGTTTGTCGAGTCCGATGCTTCCACCGGGCATTGAAGCTTCTAGATTCAACAATTATCTCTCACTAATCGCTACATAGTGCCAGTAGCTGTCTCCACTTATCATTACCTACACGCGTATTTCCATAGATCTTCAAGTATACTACCAGGCGCGACAGGCACCCACTCGTTGTTTGGTATATCGTTGAGATATACCATCTTACCTTCAGTAAATCTCCCAGAGTGTTTAGATATATAAAGTAAACGAACTTGTGTTTCTTTACAGTCGTATTCTTCATGCTTCCTTATTGACATGATTCTGTCACCCGCATCTAATGTGGCTTTTCTATAGTCGAACAAAACCCACATCTTTACCCGGTTGCCCACTTTTTGAATAGTAGCAGGGTCGGCGTAGATAGAAGAGCCGCTTTCGTCTGTGGAAACATTAATCCACTCTGCTACTGCGCCACTGCTTACAACAGCCAGCAGAAGCATCAAAATAGTTTTAGACATTGTACTAACCATTGTTTATTGGTCTATCTATACTCAGAAAATACTAGCTTTAGGCTCTCCACTCTTCTTTAGTTAAGACTTTTCTACAACACATAAAAAATATTTCTTATCTTGGCACCCTGTCTACGAGAACATCAACATGTTCAATCTTTGGTGGTTCAGCAAGTAATTCGGCTGCACTAGCCATCAACGCTGCTGCAATTGGATCGACTAGATGTGCATTACGTCCTTCTTCATCAGCAAAGGCATCGAAGATACCAAAAGTTGATGGCCCCAGCTGTAGAACGAACTAGACCGGCATTGTAGTTTCCTAATTCGCAAGCGAAAACCCGCTTTCAAGAAAGTTAATGCCAGCCTTTTCTTTACCAGACTTAGACTGTAATTTTACGGACAAAGCAACTTTTACCACGATGATCTCTCCTATCTAAAGTTAAGTTACAGATAGCAATTTATAAAGTTGTTATCTGTATAGGTCAAGTGTCCGATTCACCCATATTGGCCTAATATTCCTTTGGAACATGTCAATCGGTAGCGACAGTCTACCCGTAGGTTTCAAGATTGGTATACTTTCTGCATTCGATTTATTGTAGTTTGGAAAGCTTACTACCAATTCCACTAAAATGTAGCCAGGGAAATAAATTTCATTATCTGGCCTCATTAATTGATAGATTATTAGTAGCAATACGGATAAAATAATGCTTGAGATATTTTTGTTTTATTTTGTCGAAGGTAAGTTCTAGATTGATGTTCAATATCAAGATCTAAAAAATATCACTCTGCAAGACTATTATATGTTGCAAAATCCTAATTTACCTAGCAGCAAAACTAGTTGCTTTTCCTGCAGCTTACGGGAGTTTTGTTTGCCAGCGGAGCTTGAAGAAGACGAAATCAACGCTATTAATTTTCTAATAAATCGGTCGTGTAAGACCCGACGTGGTGGCTATTTATATCGGGCCGGCATGGATTTTCAGTCTCTTTATATCGTTCGTAGTGGGTTCTTCAAAACTTATGTGTTAGATGAAGACGGGCGAGAGCAGGTTACCGGTTTCCATATGCCAGGAGAGATGTTGGGGTTGGAAGCTATCAGCACTAATGTACACACTTGTCACACAGTGGCACTGGAAGACAGTGAGACATGCGAAATTCATTTCGCAAGACTGGAAGAAATCGGTCGTATCATTCCTTCTTTGATGCATCATTTCCACAAAATCATGAGTGGTAAAATCGTGCATAATCATGAAATAATAGCGTTATTAGGCGGCATGAAAGCAAGGGAGCGCTTGATCGCTCTTCTGCTCAATTTATCAGATCGTTTTGCCAAACTAGGCCATTCTTCATCAAATTTCAATTTGTGCATGACACGAAAAGAAATTGGCAGCTATCTGGGACTAAAACTGGAAACTGTTAGCCGCGCTTTTTCCAAGCTGCAGAAAGATGGTCTAATTAAGATTAATAGCAAGAGTGTTCAACTGAACAACATTTCTTGGTTGAAACAACGAAGCGGAAGGTACTGTCAAGTTATTGAAGGAGCGGAGTTCTTGTAACGTTAGCGGATAAAAGCCGAATATCTACAGAGGCTTTGATACTGACAAGTTAAATCACAAGATCTTATGAATGCTCGAAAGCATGAAGAATGTCTGCTTTTGGTACAAAGCAGACACTCGACCAAGTAGAAGAACATGCGTTCTTTTCCAACAAGGGGAAATAGGTGGGTATACCTAGCCTAGTCTGGAAAAACTCCATCCTCCGTTGCGGAGGTACTACCTAAACCTACCTTGCCGCTATTTGTAAAAAAGCCCTTTCAATTTTGGCGCGAAAAAATTTTTAGAAGTAAAATCTTCGCTAATATAACAAAGATAACAAAGAGAACACCGTGCAAGCACACTTCAAAAAAATCATCCTAGCTACTGACTTCTCAGACATATCTAAAGATGCCAGTTACTATGCTCTACAGTTAGCCCATGCCTTTAAAGCAGAACTCATAGCTTTGTACGCATTTGATATAGATG
>QIFK01000203.1 GCA_003230615.1 Nitrosospira sp.
TAATATCTTTTCCGTCTTACAGACATCAGGTCCAGCCGCGACTGCTGGCCCTGCGATCACTAATATTAATATGGCAAGATAAATACGGGGTAACATGGCTAAAATATTCCTTTTCCCTGTCTAAAAATACTCACCGTACCAAACTTGAACCCTGCCCAGACATGTATTCCAACACCTGCAAACGGGATCGGAATGGTATATATTCCTTTTTCTGTAATCCCAAGATTCTTAATTACATTTTCTGTTAGATAGCGCATTTTTTTATACTTCTGAATAGTGTCGACCGCTTTACCTATCCCGCGTGCACCCTTTAAAAAGGAATCCAGCTTTCCAGCAATAGCAAGGTCAAAATCCCAGCTTTCCGTGCCACCGGTCATCTCTGCTGGAGAATCATAGCCATGAGCAATAACAAATACCGCCCCAATACTACCACCTAAACCGGGTCCTACCTTAAAGCCATTAATATTCAAAGTAGCATTACGGACATCTGGTAATTTATCACCGAGATTGTATACCATTCCTGTAAGATCATGCGCACCTAGTATAAATAAATCTGCTGAATGAGCTTTTGCAATACCAGCCCAAACCTTCTTGAGTGCGGGTACTTCAAGCGACGGGTTATTAACAATTGGAATAACATTATTACGTGATGGGACATAGATACGCCCTGGTTTCGCCTTGTTGCTAAATATCCAGTTCGTCTTATTAGCTGTAGTATCTACGCAACCGACGTAATTCTTCAGATACCAGTTAATTTCAGAAACGTCACTCGTTTTAAAGTTTTCATGCATCAACTCCCACACATCCAAACCGTGTATTTTGGCAATTGAACTCCAGGTATCACCATTTTTTACAATGTACGGCTTGAAGTCAGAAGGAATGAAACTACGACGAACAGGTTTTAAAGGCTTTTTCTCGATAGGCATTGATCTCGATCCTTGTAGTCAATGTGAATGATATTATTTATTAGCTAAATCCCATTAGCCGCACTATAAATAGTACTTAACCGTTCATCATTATACAAGCTAAATATAACGATAGAAGGCAAAAGGAAAGACCTGACCCCACGATCTGTGTGACCCCACGATCTGTGCTATCGGCTGCTATCGGTGACCCTGCTATCGGACCCTGCTATCGCTTCTTGACCTTGCTCTCTGCCCCGGTTTTTCTGGACATCATTGTTTTATGGCCTGGTAAATCAACAACGTGTACATGTCCAGTTCCATTAGGGCTTCATCGCTGATCGCGCGCATCCTTTTGCGTCGTGCGAAACGTAAGTCCTTCTCTGTAGCGCTGGGTGAAACATCTACCATGTTACGTTTCATCCAGTCCAGCACCTTGGCTGTGTCCATCTCACGTGCTTCATCAATTCTTTCAAAGATTACTTTAGCTTGCTTCTGTATTTCAGGCGAGAGTCTTTTGTCGATAGCGATAGAATGAAGAGCCTCTTCAGTTTCAGGTGTAGCAGCGTAGTATAGAGCACGTAGTAGCGTCTTCTGTGCCGTAGGATTTTTCTCTTTTCCGAATTTTTCTATTATCCGACTGACATATCGGTGTTCATCTTGAACTAGCAGCGGGTATAGGAAGGAATAGTCCTGGCCGAGAGTCAAAGCATGCTGTGGAATAAAGACCTGATACTTAGGCTTCGACAGCATTCGAAACTGAAGGTCAAGGACGTCCGTACCCTCTAAGGCCTCTTTGTGCATGGTATAAAAGTATGGCGTGTATTGAATCTCGGCGAGCGAACACTCTGCGATTGATTTCAGGCCTAATGCTTTGTCCGATTGCAGGGTGGTTTTATGTAGAAAGAGCATGCCGCCATCGCAATATAGCATTTCTGTACCTCCTTTCTTGCTGAGGAGCGTACGAAGCGCGATCCGGTACGAATCAGGGGCCTTCTGAAAGCGACCCCAGAGCTCACTTAGCTCCGGAGCGCGCTTTGCTTGTTCGTCAAACGACATTACTTTTGGGTCAAAAGCATAGGTACTGACGATGTCCCTTGATGCCTCTTCAACAGGAGAACTTGCATATGTCGTTGAGTTGTATGTGAGCAGTGCGATAATAGCAAAGCGTAATATTATAATGATGTCTCTCCCAATTATGTTCAACGTTGCAATCAACAGGCTCGTCATTTGTTGGCGTGTCGTGGCTAAATTGCCTTAATAGATATGCATACTCTCAACTTACCGCCACTACGGCAACAGGCGATTAATCCATTTAACAATTTTGCGTGTGCGCGGATGTAACAGTTTATCCCCAAAGATTGATTACCGTCTATCCTAAACCAATAATACAGGCCGATATTCTTTCATCTGGCGAAGGTAGTATAGGAAAGTTTCGAAACTCTTCCAACACTTTCTTAATAATGAGATCAGGTTTCGCCTGTAAGTCTTTTCTAATATCCTTAAGCAACAAAGGCCTATTTCGTGGTTCTTTTAAACGCTCAAACCATATTGGCCTGATCAAATCCAACCATTTGGCAGCAACCTCATCCCAGTCTGGTTGACGATATGTATTAGGTTCTGTCAACATTACATATATTGCATGTAAATGATCTGTATCCTTTTGATTGAGATTATCAATTGATTTTTTACGGAAATATTGGATAACAATTCTCATTTCATCAAGAGCACGCTGCTTCTTCATGGGTAATAATGATTTCTCTGCATTACTGAGGTTTTGCAAAAATAAGTTTAATTGTTCTGCTGCAGTTTCAGTCATCTCCTGATCCAGGATATCATCATTTAGACGTTCACGCAGTGCTTCACACACATTCTCTAGTCCTGTGATGACGTCACCTTTACAATTAGGAAACAATACCCACTGAGGTGCACCAAAATTACCTGAACGTAAACAAAAGAAAGCCCATGGTATTTTACTTTTAATTAAGCTTACACGCGAAAGTACTTTTGCATCTACGTGACGATAGTACTCATATGATTCATCATCAACTAAGGCATTCTCACCTTGCACCAGTTTGCGGACAGGTTGAAATGCATCACGTATTCCATCCCACTCAGATTTTTCAATTTCCTCCTCAAATTCCTTTATTAAATCCTGTGTTTTTACATTTTTAACATCATTACTCTGTAAATGTTCGGGCAAAGGCATATTAGCACCTAATAATGCTTCAACGGTTTCATAACGTTCAATAAACTTATCATCTGATGAAAGTCCAAATTCTGGAGCATCATCAGGCCACCATGCCTCAATTGATTTATGAGGGCTATCAAGCCTGTCTACGCGACCCACACGTTGTTCTGCTATCCTGACTACACTAGGTAGATCTAAATGTACCAATGCAGAAGCCTTCTGTAAATTTACACCTTCAGACAGACTATCAGAACACAACCCGATTATTTCTTTCTCATTAGAATCCAGAGAAAACTTTTCGAGGATATCATTTCGTTGTGAACTTGTATCACCTGTTGCAATGATTACTTTTTGTTTAGGTTTGCCTGTTATTATATACTTCCATATCACTGCCAAAGTGATTGGACGACTATCAAAGGCCAATAATAGATCATTGCTTTGCAATAGACGTACAAGGAATCGCGCCTTTTCTAATTCACGCTGATTACTCATCTGCAACAAGCATTCATATATCTGTCTATAAATTTTGGAATCATGCCCACACGCTTGTCGATGTTCCGATTCATCCATGAGCCATACAGGCAAATCAATACCTAATTTATTTTTGGGTAATTTCCCTGCTATTTTCTCTATAACACGCAAAACGTTACCTGTTTCGTTGCTTTTTTTAAATTCCGGCAATTCAAACTCGATCTTTGCCTGTTTCGTGCCAACAATATGTTCACCCAACGCCGGCCTCGACGAGCGAAGTGATGCCATGATCATATAACGAGCAATAGTTTTAGCTGATTTTAGCCGCCCTTCGATAAATTTTTCTTCCGTTACGCCACGTTTGACCATAGTCAGTGGCATTTCTATGGGCTTCTGAAAATGCGTCACGGCATATAACTGACTTGCTAGTTCACGGATTGTTTCTGCCAACGCCCTATCCTGATCACTCTCGTTCAAGGTATAGACCTTTGACTTATGCTTTGGAAACCTACATTGATTCCCATCTTTATCTACATATTTTTCAGGCTCACGATCAATTAATTGATTCAACATGCGCTTTGTCCTTCTCACAGTGAATCGTTGTATCTCACGTCTGAGTTGATTAATCTCTTCATCGTCCAGCGTTCGATTAATATGCCTTGTCTTAAGGAGCTTACTAAACATCTCCAGAGTACTATCGTCCAGATTATCAGCACCTAGCATATCTGCAATACGTAACAAATCGATAACACTGCGATTGATAGGCGTAGCAGTAAATAAAATTACATGATCAGCCATATTTCGAAGTAGATTTTGCGACCGTGTTGAACCAAGATTAAGAAAGTTATGACCTTCATCAACACTTAAAATCTGTGCACGCCGCAACGCCTCAATCGTAAGGTCATATTTACGGGATTTTGTGCGGCTGAGTACTCCATGAGAGTATGTATCCAAATGAACACCGGCCAGGTGCGACTCCATTTGCCATGAATTTTCTACTATTGGAGGGCATACCATGAGTGATTTACCATGTCTAATACGCCCTGAACGCAAAATCTGATCCGCAACAGCCCCAATCAGATGTACGCCCATACGAGTTTTACCAGAACCTGTTGCATCTGCCACCAAGACACTGCCTTGATTCGATAAAATATAGAGTGCCTGCGCTATACCTTGTCTCTGCGATGGCCAAAGGTTGGCTTCGTCTGGTAAGTAATCACCTCGTAAGTATGCCTGAGCCCACTCACCTTCCAGTAACTCAGCACAAGCGCGAGCCAGTGCTTCCTGCCAAGGTACAAGCCGTAGTAAGCTCTCCAGCAATTCGATCAGCTGATCATTATAATCTCTACCCAGTAGCCAGTAATTCTCAGCAATCTGTACAAGCTCGTCATAGCGTTTTTTATCCTTGCCAGAAACGAAGCGAGCATTTGCCTCAAGCTGGGTCCGCAAGCCCGGCTCAGTAAAATTACTGGAGCCTACTGTCGCTGCAACATCACTAATATATATTTTTGCGTGCAATCGATGTGTAGCTCCGATCATACAACGAGTCAAAAC
>QIFK01000176.1 GCA_003230615.1 Nitrosospira sp.
GATTTTTTGGTATCTAGTAGGGGCGAATCAATTAATGATGCTTTAGGCTGGTTTAAAGAACAATGAGCCATACAATGTATGTAAACATCCAAGTCTATAAACTAACACCATGCTAGAGTACAATTCTAGTTCGCAGTAGAAATAATCACAGCATACACAATCTTGAACACTCTGACCCTTACTCGCCCCGATGATTTGCACTTGCATCTGCGAGATGGTGAGCAAATGCGAGCAGTGCTACCTGACACTGTGAGGCGTTTTGCCCGAGCTATCGTAATGCCCAATCTTAACCCACCAGTAGTGACAACCGAAATAGCATTAGCGTATAGCGAACGTATTCATGCTGCTCTGCCAGCAGATATGCGAATGTACTTCGAGCCATTGATGACACTATATCTCACTGACAATACTGAAATTTCTGAAATTGCTAAAGCCAAGGCAAGTGGCATGATACACGGTATGAAATTTTATCCTGCCCGCGCTACTACTTATTCCGATACAGGAGTTACCGATATAGCCAAGTGTCTTGCCGTACTTGAAACTATGGAGCAGGAAAGTATGCCCCTGTTAGTACATGGCGAAGTAAATGACACGGAGGTAGACGTTTTCGATAAAGAAAAGATTTTTATTGACAGAGTGTTAATTCCAATAACACAGCGTTTTCCAGATTTGAGAATCGTATTTGAGCACATTACTACCAAAGAAGCGGTAGAATTTGTTAAAGGAACATCAGGAAATATTGGTGCAACCATTACCGCTCATCACTTGCTTTTCAACCGCAATGCTATGTTTCAGGGTGGAATTCATCCACACCACTATTGCCTACCGGTGCTAAAGCGTGAAATTCATCACCTGGCATTGATCGAAGCCGCTATCAGTGGCAATCCAAAATTTTTTCTTGGCACTGATAGCGCCCCCCATTCCAAAGACACCAAGGAATCTAATTGTGGTTGCGCAGGTATCTACACTTCTCATGCAGCTATTGAGCTTTATGCGGAAGTATTCGAGCAGGCAGGCGCCCTGGAAAAATTAGAGGCCTTTGCTAGTTATTTTGGCGCAGACTTTTATAGATTACCGCGTAATAAAGGCAGTATTAGTCTGATAAAAGAGAGTTGGGATGTACCCATGGAACTTGAATTTGGGGGAAGAGCGTTGGTTCCATTACGAGCTGGGGAAAGCATGATCTGGAGAATGCTTGACTGATGGGGCTATTGCTCAGTGTTTTACAAGAGATAAATATGGATGATAAAAAGTAAGAGCAAAAGAATTACTTAGATTTTTCTTTAGTATCTTTCTCTTTAGTGGTTGGGTTTAGTACTGTTTGGTCCTTTTCCTTCATTTTGCTTCCACTAAAAACTTCAGGCTCTTCTACCGCCACATACCAAAGACAGCAGCAACCTGATAGCATAGAAATTATAACTAATAGTAAACTTATACGAGTCAAGTTGATGATTTCTATAATATTTATCTATCTATGCTTGGGTGGGAGCATTCGGTAAAAGCCTGCACGAGGGTTACGCTCTTCATAGAAGAGATACTTCTCTTGACAACAAAGTGAAGAACAGAAAAGTTATCTAAATAAGATAGGGCCATGGTTGTCGCAATGGTTATTATGTTGGTGATGTAAGTGGCCATCCACTAGGTAATCGACGTGATCTCCATGTGGGACCGCTTCATGGCCGCATTCATCACCATGCACGTGATCAGTCAAATGGTCATTGCATGCGTGACCACCTGTACATGTAACAGGATTGGTGGCAGCTACCGCCAAAATATGTTCTTCGATTACTCCATTATTACTTTGATGATGTAGATGACCATCGTGTAGATAATCAACATGATCTCCATGGCGGATTGCTGTATGTCCACAATTGATGCCATGAACATGGTCGTGGTTTAAGTGTGTATGAGGCATAGTTTCCTCCTGGGGATTCTTGAAAAAATTGAAATGCTAGTACTCGCCCTATGTGTGGTGACTCTTAATATGTTTATGCGCTATATGCATACTACAAATAATCAAGTAGTTTTTCAAATGATAAATTAGTTCTCTCCAAATCCTAGCTATAAGCAGCGTTGAAATTACGGCTCAGTATTTTCTTGCCGCTTGATATAAAGGCATCACTCTCGGTACATTCAGATTGAGGTCGCGAATACGTGATGAGCTAGACGGGTGGGTACTGAGGAATTCTGGTGGGCTACCTTTGGCAGCTTCCCCCATTTTTCTCCATACGTTCACAGCTGCATTTGGATTGTATCCAGCACGCGCCATCAGCTCAAGACCCATTAAATCTGCTTCGGTTTCATGGGTACGGCTATGCGGTAAACCAAAAGTTACATTTGCTACCATAGCCGCTAGATTAGTACTTTCTTCGCTCAGTCCCAGCGCTAAAGCACCCACACTCACAATAGCTTGCTCAGCCATCTGTTCTGACATACGCTCACGTCCGTGCTCACGAAGCGCATGTGCAATCTCGTGACCCATAACTGCAGCAAGCTCATCATCACTTAGATTTAGCCTCTGTATAATTCCTGAATAGACCATGATTTTTCCACCTGGCATGCAATAGGCATTAAGTTGATCGTTATTTTGAACGTTTACTTCCCAAGCCCAGCTAAGCGCATCTGGACGGAAAGTTACCGTGTGCGTAATTAGCCGATTTGCGATCGATTTGACCCGAGCATATTGTTTTTTATCTTTGTTCAGCATACCTTGCTGCTGTGCTTTAGTTATCTCCTGTTGGTAAGCAGTCGCTGCAGAGGTTTGTACTTGTTTTTCTGACAGCCCGCTGAACATCCACTGTGTGCGGTTCACACCCACCCTGCCGCTACTAGTTGTATTGACTGTTTGACAGGCAGTCAATGTAGCAATCATCAGCAAGATCAAATGTTTTTTCAACATTTCAATCCACCATTAAATTTTAAGTTTCTGTAATCTTCCTAAGATACATGCCAATTCTATTACTACCTATATACGATCCTAGCAACTGTCTCCCTCTATTGGCTCAACCTAGGAACTACGGTATATCTGCAGCTATATATTTATATGATGAGCCTAATTAAGCTAAATAATTGTGTGTCCAACCTTTTGTTATAGTAATTGATCAATTATGTGCGGTAAAACCAAAGGCCTTATCATGCACGTATACAAGTTTACATTCTTCGATGTATTTGGCGTCATGAATTCTGCCGCCCTTAATATAACCTGTTTGACCTTTACTTAAGAAAATGCGATCTCCATCTTGAATGAGACCATCTGGTCCATTTGTAAAGAACTGGATAGACACTCTTCCCTCAATGACAACGGTCATATCATCACCTGGGTGTGAATGTGGGGGCTCTTCTGCACCCGATTTCCATTTTTCCAACATTACTTCCACCCCGATTGGGTTGGTTGGGAATGTAGTCCTTAGTGTGAATCCATCTGGAGTATTAGGAACAGAGATATGGTTATTCCAAACAGCACTAGTTTCAGAGGTAACCTCATTGTTCTTACCAACGTTGTTTTTAGACATAAGCGATTCTCCTATTTTTGGCTGATTTAGTTTTTAAGTGTAAAAAAGATTTGAATATAGCGGTTTCATTTAGTGATATCTCTACGAACATTGCATGTTTGTACGAGTAAACGTATTTAGCTAACTGTAAATAGTAGTTTAATAATAAATATCTATACAATAATACAACATATCAATTAACAAGCTGGCACTCACTGAATCATATGGTTGATTAACATCTCAAGCATGAGTTATGGAAGGTGCTTAGATAGCAAATTTAATGCGCTACATTTGTGTCGCGGAGTAGAATCTAGTTGGAAACAAGAAATTCCACTTAATGTCTGGGAGTATGGGGAGGGCAATATGAAAGCAGTTATATGCAAACAATGGGGCCCTCCTGAAAGTCTCGTAGTTGAAAATATTCCCTCACTCAAAGCTGACAAAGCACATGTAATTGTTAAGGTTAAAGCTTGTGGTGTAAATTTTCCAGATACCTTAATTATTCAAGGCGAGTATCAGTATAAGCCTGACTTGCCATTCTCACCTGGGGCTGAAATTGCAGGTGTAATTAAGGAGCTGGGTCAAGGGGTCAGTGGTATTGAGGTCGGAGATCGTGTTCTTGCTTTTATCGGATGGGGTGGTTTCTCCGAAGAAGTGTCGGTACCAGTAGATAAGATTATTCATATACCTGAGGGGATGGATTTTAAAACTGCTTCAGCTTTTGTCATGACATATGGGACCTCCTACTACGCGCTTAAACATAGGGCTCAACTTAAGTTTGGAGAGACACTACTAGTGCTAGGAGCAGCGGGTGGAATCGGACTTGCAGCGGTAGAACTTGGAAAAATAATGGGTGCACGTGTTATTGCTTCAGCTTCCTCTGATGACAAGTTATCGGTATGTAAAGAATACGGTGCAGATGAATTGATCAATTACTCTACCCAGAACTTTCGTTCGATTATTAGTGAAATTACAAATGGTCAAGGAGTGGACGTTGTTTGCGATCCTGTCGGCGGTGATCTCTCTGAGCAGGCATTTCGTTCGACAGGCTGGAAAGGGAGATTCTTAGTAATGGGTTTTGCAAGTGGCGAAATTTCCAGAATCCCTCTAAATCTTCCGCTGCTCAAGGGTAGTTCTATTGTTGGAGTGTTTTGGAGTGATTTCATTCGACGAGAAAAAGAAACCTACGCTTATGTGCTGCAAGAGTTAACTAGATGGTATGTGCAAGGCAAGCTAAAACCACTGATTTCGAGAATCTATCCCTTAGAACAGGCAGCTCTTGCTCTCAACGATATAGTGCAACGTAGAGTGACGGGAAAAATCGTGCTAGTACCGTAAACAAAAGATAGCTCTATTTATGATTTTGTTTGCCAGCTTGAACTGGTATATTTGGTTTTCTATTGGCCCAAACGAGCATCCACACTCCAGCAACGATCATTGGCAGTGAAAGCCATTGGCCCATGCTGACACCTAATGTCAGTACGCCCATAAAGCCATCTTCTGGTTCGCGGAAAAATTCAGCAACCGAACGGAATATGCCATAGCCGATCAGAAACATACCCGAGACAGCGCCTACTGGTTTTGGTTTGGCTGAATAAA
>QIFK01000128.1 GCA_003230615.1 Nitrosospira sp.
CCATGTAAATATCAGAGTAGACGCCTACCTTTGGAACCAGAATAGTGTCTAGCTTGTGGCCGGCTTGTTCAATTAAGTCAACTACATCGCGAACCATAAATTGAGTGTCTAGACCATTGACTCGCACTGAAAGTGATACACCATGTCCTTTCCAGTCTAAATCGTTAATAGCTTCAATAATATTCTTACGAGCCTGTATTTTGTCATCTGGAGCAACTGCATCCTCAAGATCAAGGAAAACGAAGTCCACACCACTCTTCATTGCCTTTTCGAACATGTTTGGACATGAACCTGGTACAGCTAATTCACAGCGCTGTACTCGTGAAATTAAAGCCTCATGTAATGTATGACTCATCTGGCCCGTCCTAAAAGATATGTTATTGAGTATGCGTACTAAATAGCTTTGGTGTTATATTATCCGGCCTGAAACATGTTAAAAATAATCATATTTCATCAAGACAACTCGCCATTTTACTTTTGGAAAACATAATGTCAATTATTGCTTAAAATTATGCATGACCGGATTTTAACAATACGACTATTAATTAATAAATTAGATACTATGATTCCTTGGGCAAGTAAAAATAGATTAAGTCGAGAAAGTAGTTACAAAGTCGCTTTACCTTTATCTTATTTTTACCCTTGCTAGTTAGTTACAAGGTTTCATATAGTAAAACAATCGGTACTGCATAAATACCCTATTGAGCCACATCAGATTAATCTTTATTTTCCGTATTTAAATGCTTTTAAATCAATATGAAATTTGACCCTGATATATTCACCTTGCTATAATTTGCCATTACTGGCGCGGGGTGGAGCAGTCTGGCAGCTCGTCGGGCTCATAACCCGAAGGTCGTAGGTTCAAATCCTGCCCCCGCAACCAATTTATAAACGTCAATACAATAGAAATTGTCCTCCATGAGTAGTGGTTTCTCCCTATTTTGAGCTGGGCTCTAAGTGCCACCTAGTATTCTTAATGATTTAGTTATGGCGGGCCTCCCCGCATTGCATAGTGGTGAACCTGGTCAGATCCGGAAGGAAGCAGCCACAGCTATTCTCTGTAAGTGCCGGGGGTTAGGCTCGCCACCCAATTATTGTATAGTTTGTCAAAGTTAACCGTGTTGTTAGCTCTACTTTGAATTATTCGTATTGGCTCCGTTAATATGCTGCACTTACGAAAAATATAGTGGATTGCATTTCAGATTATCCAGATTACAATACTCCTCATTATCCTTTACCAACTATTAAGCAATTACTGTGTCTCAAACCCAAGTTCTTGCCCGTAAATGGCGTCCAAAAGATTTTTCTGGTCTAACTGGACAAGATCATGTAGTTAGGGCACTTATTAACGCGCTTGAAAAAAAACGCCTGCATCATGCCTATTTGTTTACTGGTACACGTGGCGTTGGCAAAACTACTATTGCACGCATTTTAGCCAAAGCCCTTAACTGTGAATCTGGTATTACAGCTAAGCCATGTGGTAAATGTTCTGCATGTATCGAAATTGATAGTGGGCATTTTGTTGATTTAGTTGAACTAGATGCTGCTTCTAATACCCAAGTAGATAATATGCGCGAACTACTGGAAAATGCACTCTACGCTCCAACCTGTGCTCGGTACAAGATATACATCATTGATGAAGTACATATGCTTTCCAAGTCAGCTTTCAACGCCATGCTTAAGACCCTGGAAGAGCCCCCTGACCATGTAAAATTTGTATTAGCCACCACTGATCCACAAAAAATTCCGATCACTGTTTTATCACGCTGCTTACAATTTAACCTAAAACAAATTCCTCCTACCTTGATTGCCGCACATCTAGAATATGTGCTGAAACAGGAAAAAATTAGTTACGATGAAGCTTCATTGCAATTAATAGCACATGCGGCACAGGGCAGTATGCGTGATGCCCTAAGCATGCTGGATCAGGCGATTATATTTGGTGAAGGTAAGGTTGAAAAAACTGAGATTCACGCCATGTTGGGCACAATCGACCAAAGTTATCTCTATGATTTATTAGAAGCGCTTATTCAAAAAAACGGTACACAGATGCTAGCTGTAGCAGATTCAATAGAGATGCGAAGTTTGTCATTTGATACTGCTTTGCAAGAGTTAGCGGGATTATTCCATAGCCTTGCTTTAGCGCAGATAGTTCCACAGACTAATAGTAACAATATACCAGAGCATGAAAAAATTTATTCATTAGCCAAAAAGTTTATGCCTGAGGACCTTCAATTATTTTACCAGATCACTTTGCATGGTCGCGCTGATTTAGGGCTAGCGCCGGATGAATATTCTGGTTTTACTATGACATTGATGCGTATGCTGGCCTTTACTCCAGAATGCTTAATAGAAACTGCCACAGTTTCTCACATACCAGCTAGTATTATCCCTAAAGAAAAATTACCTTTATCTGATAAAGAGCCAAGGAAGCCAGATATTAATGCAGCACATACCTCTCCCCCAGTGCTGAATGTGGTAACAGAATTAAGTCCAGATTCTCGCTCAAATCAACCAAATGAAGACTGGGCGGTATTAGTGAATCAATTAAAATTAAATGGTATGGCAAAAATGCTGGCGCAGAACTGTGAAATGAAGAATTTTTCTACAGATAATATTGTATTGTGCTTACAAGCAGAACATAAACATTTATTAGAAAAGACATACCAAGATAAGATAAAAAACGCACTATGTGAACATTTTGGAACACCTGTGCGATTAACGATTTCTGTAGGGAGTGTTACTGGTATGACGCCAGCAGAACTCGATACTCGTGAGAGGCAGACGAAACAATTACAAGCTGTTGCAGCTATTGAGACCGATCCTTTTGTACGCGAATTAGTAGATAACTTCGACGCAAAATTAATTATTTCTTCAATTAAACCTATTTAATGGTGGAGGCTAAAAATGATGAAAGGTGGCTTGGGGCCATTAATGAAACAGGCCCAGCAAATGCAAGAGAATATGAAAAATATGCAGGAGCAGTTGGCCACAGTAGAAGTTAAAGGCCAGTCTGGTGCAGGCATGGTCACAGTTGTGATGACCTGCCGATACGATGTAAAGCGAGTAAATATTGACGATAGCCTGATGGGTGATGACAAGGATATGCTTGAGGATTTACTCGCTGCCGCAGTTAATGATGCAGTACGGCGTGTTGAAACAACTACACAAGAAAGAATGGCTGGGCTTACGGCAGGTATGGGTTTGCCTCCGGGAATGAAGTTGCCATTTTAAGTTGTTGAGTTGTAAACAGTGAGTTAGCAAGATAAACCTCACCTTTGCATATCCATTGCTATGCCCACACTTCATTCAAAATGAAAACTCCTACAGTTCTTGAGGATTTGATTGAGTCGTTGCGCTGCTTGCCAGGTGTTGGGCCCAGGTCGGCACAACGAATAGCCTATCACTTATTACAGTACGATCACGTAGGTGCACATCAGCTTGCCAATGCACTAGATAAAGCATTAACGGGTATTAAACATTGCGAGATGTGTAATAGTTTTACTGAAGCATCGGTTTGCACGCTTTGCTGTTCTCCGAAACGCAACGCGGGTCTTTTGTGTGTAGTGGAAATGCCTGCCGATCTACTGATGATTGAGCAGACGCACTGCTACAAGGGGATGTATTTCGTGCTAATGGGCAAACTTTCACCTCTAGATGGCATAGGCCCCAAGGAAATTCACCTTGACCGGCTACTAAAGCGAGTCCAAGACAACATAATAAAAGAAGTCGTACTTGCTACCAACTTTACTGTGGAGGGAGAAGTTACTGCGCATTATATTAGTGAGCTACTAAATAGCAGGGGAATCAAAGTCACGCGCATTGCACGAGGATTACCCGTTGGTGGGGAGCTCGAGCATGTTGATAGTGGTACCCTAGCACAAGCGGTTATGGAGCGTAGAGAGATTTAATTTTATTAGCCTACGAGCTAAGACCTTATCATATTATCTTCAGGCATCATTCGTTGTCACCTCTTTTATTTTTAAACTAAAATTGGAAAAAGTAGGGGAGAGGCTTTGCTATTCTGGAAAATAGATGAGAACTAGTAGACTAAAAAGAGAAGCGCAGAGGGGAATACAAGAGTCCCAGAATGCCAAGACTAATCCTATATTTGAACCAGCAGTTACGCAAAAACTGCATAAATTACTAGCGCAAACTGGGCTTGGTTCGCGACGTGAGATGGAAAAATTGATTGCTACCGGCCTGGTGACTATAAATGGAAAAGTAGCAGAAATCGGTGATCGGGTTGGCGCTACAGATTTAGTACGAATAAAAAGACGTATAATTCATCTAAAATTCGGCGAGAGATTACCTAGAATTATACTTTATCATAAACCAGAAGGTGAAATTGTTAGTCGTAATGATCCGCATAACCGACCCTCAGTATTCAATAAACTACCGAAACTTAAAACATCTAAATGGGTGTCAATTGGTAGACTTGATTTTAATACCTGCGGATTATTGGTTTTTACTACGGACGGAGTATTGGCTAATCGATTAATGCATCCGCGTTTTGAAGTGGAGCGTGAATATGCTGTTCGAGTTGTAGGAAGATTAGACCCAAATCAGATAACACTGTTAACTACAGGGATTAAACTAAAAGATGGACTGGCTAAATTTGATTTCCTATCTGATCATGGGGGGAGAGGCTCCAATCACTGGTATCGAGTAATATTGAAAGAAGGTAGAAACCGTGAAGTTCGACGTATGTTTGAGGCAATAGGGTTAACAGTGAGTCGTTTGATCCGAGTGCGTTTCGGTTCTATTAAATTACCACCACACCTGAAACGAGGAAAATCGATGGAACTGAACAAGAAAGATGTAGAAAATTTGTTAGAACTGTCCACGTAGCTTGTAAGGCTACTTGTATGCAAATATTTTAGAAACTATTAAGTGATTTTTCTTATCTTAAATTTAAAATAAATTGAGTATATAAATTTAATACAGCACTATGAATGTGTAAAAATTAACTTTTATTAT
>QIFK01000125.1 GCA_003230615.1 Nitrosospira sp.
CATAGCATTTGTAGATTACCAAGAACATCTCGCCGGTGGTCGAGGTCACGAAGTTGAGTTTCGGTCCAGTTTCCGGTTAGCTCGATAGAATAAATGTAATTGGAATCACGGTCTCCCAACTGCTTTAGTAATTCAATGACCGGTTCGTTGTCAAGGCCGCCTTCCAGATTTATTTCTTTGCATGGGAAGAGGTAATATGTGTTAGCCTCGCCTACAAGAAAATCCCTCACGATATCTAGGATTTTGCGATCCTGATAGCTGATCACTATGCGGTCCTGTCTTTCAAGACCAAACAGCCCTGAGGCTATCTCCTCTAATACACCGAGAATATTCAAGGGATCTTCATTCATGGACATAGCAATATTTTGCCAGAATTTTTCCCAGGCTGGCTCATTCTTTTCATTGACCTGAATATTCAGCCCAACAGGACTGATGTCGTGCTCAGTTGCCCATTTTCGAACGGCATTTTCCTCTGGTGTCTGTGGCGTGTCTCCTTTCCAGCTAATTGCCTCATCAATCAGCGGGTTTATGATGGCCGGCCATTGTGTTGGGGTGGAGGGTTCTGGCTCATTGTTTATAAATAGCCAGTTATGATAAATTGCGTCGTTAGCCCCTTCTGAAGTTTTTCTATCCGTAAACAAACTGCCTTCAATATATTTGTCGCGCTTTACAACGGAAAATACCTCTGTGGGAAAACTACTGTAAGATATGCTTAGTAGATCCTTGCTGACTTGATGGCAGGCTTGGACAAATGCCTCTGTATGGTCATTTTTGAGTTGGGTGCGCCGAAAGTAATAGGCGCTGAGAAGTCTAATAGCCTGACGGGCATTACCGCCGGAGTAGCTAAAGATTAAAGGAAATGCGTCCTGATAAACAGGGGCATAAGAGCCTAATCTTTTTTGCAGCATCTGAAAGAGCAGATCCTCGCATACTCCTCCAACAAAGAGTTTTTGTATACCTGGACGAATGTCCTGTTCTTGAAAAAGATGTACTGCATTGACCTCAAAAAGTGTCTTCCATTTGGCCAGAAAAGTTAACGTATCTCGAAGTGAAAAGTATTCATCTGTGCCCAGTTTAAATTTATCGACACCTTCTGCAATGATCGTGGGCTGTCGTGATGTAGCTTTTTGCAAGCGCTCAAACAAATGGGTACAGGCCCTACGCACCAAGTCGACATTTTTGAGCATGACCGCACAAACATCCCGCAATTGTTCAGTCTCCTGTATGCTTGATGGCCAGGAAGTTGTTTGATTGGCAAAGACCTGCCATGAATCCGCGCCAATGCTAGGGAAATCAGACAAAGCGATTCCACTTCCATCTACCTTCACCTTGGCTTTCAAGCAAGCTTTCAGTATCCGGCTAAAGAGAAGTAAACTATATCCACCTTCTGTTGGCTCGATTGGGTCGGTGTCAAAAGATATAGTAATAATATGCGCGTCGTTATAATTACGAGAAACCTCCTTGATGAGAGTCGTTTTCCCGGCTCCAATCTGCCCTCCCAAGAGAAGAGACTCCCGAGTGTCATCCTCAAACCATGCCTTTAAACGAACTGTTTCGTCGAGGTTACAATGAACATACAGCAAGCGAAATTCTTCATCCGTTGAGAGCGCCACGCCATCATCAAGATTTACGCCATATTCACGTCGTTTCAAGTTCTCTTTCTCCGTTGCCGCCGCATATTCTCTGCAGCTAATGCCCAGTCTGGCGAAACATTCTTGTCGCTCCACTCTGTCCAAAAATCAATTGTTGCGCTAAGAGGTTTTTCCTTTGGTGGATTGATTCTGATTCGGCTTGGCAAGAGAACAGCATCACCTACAATCAGCCCCTCCCCGACATCCAAAACAGGCAGCATTTCCATAAAACTTGTCATGCTTTCTGGCATCATGTTTTTTACAGCAGATATATCATTGCTGTTAGTAAGCCGTAATGCCATCACGTTGTTGCATTGGCTGAGTATTGTTGCGCTGACATCAGATGGTCGTTGACTAACAACCATCAGCGACACTCCGTACTTACGTCCTTCTTTAGCAATTTTTTCAAAATTGTCTAAAGCCCGCTGCTGATTAGGATTACCTTTATCTCTGGGCAGGTAAATATGGGCTTCATCGCACACAAGCGCTACGGGGTGACGTTTCTCATCCGGCATCCAGAACTGAAGGTAATAGATGATACGGCCAACAATGCCAAGCATTACGGGCAGTACATCGGAAGGAACTTCAGAAAAATCGATAACTTTGATCCCTTTGTGCTTACCGGAAAAAGCCAGAAGTTGCTCAGCGAGTGAGTGAAATGATTCATAGGTGTGCAATTCATTCGGTGCCTGGAAAAGAAACCCATACCGCCGATCATTAAGTTTGCCGGCAATCCGCGCAAGAAATCGACTAAATTGTCCATAGAAACTGCCTTGCTTCAGTCCACGAGTGCCTTGCACCATCTCGTCATTAAGCCGCCGAATCTCAGCCACGACAGTATCAAGTTCAAAGGGAACTGGGCTATCTATCGTAAAGGAGTTGAGAACTTCAGTTTTTCCCTGCAATGCAAGGAGTTTCCTCTTCTCTGCAAAAACGGTGTCTTGAAATACAAGGGTCTGATTATGAGCCGTAAACTCACTGCTTTCGACAAACATTGCGGTTAATTCCTCGCAGTTCATCAGCCAGTATGGCAAATAGAGTAATTCCGAGTTAGTGGCGTCAAGATCATCCGGACCGGGAATACGGAGATGATCCGCATAACTCAGTTTACGATACTCTCCATGCAAATCAAATACGATTAGATTGGCTGAGGGTAGCTTTGCGGCACACTCTAATATTGTTGCTACCGTCCAGGATTTACCCGAACCCGTACTGCCCAGGAGAGCGGCATGACGCTGAAAAAACTTGTCGCCATCCAGGTATGCTGTAGCATCAGGATCTAGCGCATACTTGCCAATTTCAAGGGCCTGCTCGGAATTACCTTTTTTAACCAGAAGATTCATGAACAATTTCAGGAACTCCCCCTTGAGGACGAAGCAACTTTGGCCAATATCCGGCAAATCAAGCAGTGAGCGTGTAAATTCGTGAATAGAGCCCTCGGCATTCCAACGTACCATACCAACAAGTGTTATGGTTACCGCGTTTCCGGAAAGCGGCAATGTATCAATTTCACCCTCGTATTTCTGCTCCCCATCAATTGCATCCGTCGTCACAATCTGGCGAACAATTCGATCCACCATACCAATCAACCAATCATCTACAGTACCACGGCGTAGAACGACCAACTTGCCAATATTTGCACGAGTCAAATGTTCATCTTCAGAATTTATCAATACTCGTCGGGTGTCAACCTGCAAAACAGTTCCGAGATACCCATCGTCTGAACGGGTATTTTCGCCCTGATTGAATTTAAAAAAAGGCATATCTAGCCTCCCAATATTTGTTTGGTGAAAACATCACTCTGCCAAAGGGTAACGTTGTCAAAATTACCACTTAATTTTCTATCGCTATGCACAAAACATGTACCTGATGAGTCTGTTTTGCCATTTGTTTTGTTTAGAATGCCAGTTATGACCCATACGTTTTTTCCCTTGGCTGGTAATTTACCTAATTCTTCCGAAGTACTTCGCGTCAACACTATAAGTGGGTACCCATGATCTCGTACACGCTCCAATATCCCCTGGTGAATATGCTCATCCCTAAACCCATAACCAATCACGATAAAGGCGGTTGCTTCATCTATAGCCTGCAAGGCTTCTCGAAATAACCTATCATAGTAACGAAGAGTATCTTGTGTCTTTGCGTCCCCTGGCGGCGCAATCATCGGTATGAATTCTGGTGGGTACTTTTCTATCCAAAAATCGTTTTCAACAAAAGAATCTTCCGAAATATCGCGAAAGAGGTTAATAGATCCATGAACCTTCATGAGCTCCACATGTGGTATAGCACTAATTGTATTGCGGCGTTTTCCCGTCATGGTGACGGTGTTCAAACGATAATACCGTTCCCTAGCTTTTGTCCAATCCTGCCTCCTTATAAGTTCGCCATGATACCCCGTTGTATAAGGTATACCTGCCTTTGAACAGGCATATTCAATGAGCATATCATAATTCGATGTAACAATCGGTAAACGAGGCCAAGTGGGGGAAAGGCCTCTCATCAGGAGTTGAAGTAGCGGCTCTCCGACCCATATTTTCTTACCAGTCAGAACTTCATCTCTTAATATCGCATCTTTGTTGGCTACAAAACGTTTTGTGTGTTTTGCTATCTCATCTTGTAGAGTTTGTGCAGGATGTATTTTTGTGAGCGACGTCTCAAGGTCAATACCTTCACTCAATTTTTTGGCTATGGGTTTCCAGCCTTCTGTCTCTTTTGGAATATGTTTTAAAAGATAATCTCTTAATGCTGGCATTCCCAAATCAGCGTCCATTTCAACTGAGGCACCGGTGCCAACAAGAAGAAGCCAGCGTTGTTGCGGTCGCATAATATCAAGAAGTGATTTTTTGATCTTTTTTAATTTGTCATCGTTATTCATACAAAATCTCAACATATGGCGCTACCATTAACTGCACCAATAGAGTCCATGATCCCATTTTTGGTGTTTGCTAGAACAACCAAACTTTGTATATTATATCTTGGTTACCTATCCCTTAAAGTCCAAAACACCTCTTAATTGACAACACCGACTTAATAAGTGAATAAACATTTTCCTAAAATTCGAATATCACTCTCTTTCCCAGTCATCCAAGCGCAAACCCGTAATCCGCGAAAACTCACTGGTATTGTGTGTGATCAATACTGAATCGTGGGCACGGGCTGTTGCAGCGATTAACAGGTCATTCGGTCCGATTGGTTTGCCTTGAGTTGCCAGGTCTGCCCTAATTTGGCCAGCTTCTTCTGCACAACGATCATCAAACGGCAGACTGGTTAGTGGTTTAAAAAATTGTATAAGCAATTGCAGGTTATCTTCCACACGTTGACTTCTGCTTTGACAATACTCGATAATGCTATTTCGCTAGGTAAATGTTGGCGAAAATGTTGGATGATTATATCGTTACTTTGATTTAATAGATGGTTACAAACATTGGTATCTAACAACAGCACTACTTAAAGCTCTCTCGCTTTTCATAATCAACCAGAACTGGACGTTCAAGTGGTTGACCCTGCCAAGAGCCAAACAATTCGAAATAGCCTTCTGGCCACTGGTTTTCCACTTCTCGCTGGACCAACAACGCAAGGTATTTGGATACGGATAAATTGGCCTGCTCCGCTTTTTTTTGAAACTTTTTCGCAAGCTCATCTTGTACATAACAATGCAGCTGAGACATAACACCACCTTAGAATATATTTGCACTATTTGTAGTTTAGCACAGATAATTTGACGCTAGCAAAGCAATCGTTCCCACTCAGTTAGACGTTACGTTTGTTTTTCTCAATAAAATTTTAAACGACTGTTTTATAAGTATTATTTAAATATTTTCACCTACTCGCCAATATTTTATTGTTACCTTAATATAACTTTCATATTCAATTTCTTACCTTACATGATACCCACGAATTAAATCTGTAAAGTTAACTTTGGGCCCATTTTGTGCTGTTGATTTATTGCATATTGGAAGTCATACTTCCAATATGCAAGGATATATTATTAGAATACAAACTGCCCATATAGAAAGCAGGCTATCACAGATGCCTGCGGTCGCTCTCTTAGGGCCGCGTCAGGTCGGCAAATCAACACTAGCCAAACAGATTATTAAACCCTTTAAGAATGCAATTTACCTCGACCTTGAGAAACCCTCTGATTTAAATAAGCTACGAGATCCAGAGGCCTATTTTTCCCTTCACGCAGACAAATTCATCTGTCTTGATGAAATTCAACGAACCCCTGAATTATTCCCTGTATTGAGAAGCGTGATTGATGAGCGGCAGCGCAACGGACAATTTCTTATTCTCGGTTCTGCTTCACCAGATTTAATTAAACAAAGTTCAGAAAGTTTAGCCGGTCGAATCTCTTATATTGAGCTAACACCACTGAATCAACAAGAAATAAAGATTAATTTGCAAAGAACCCTATGGTTACGTGGCGGATTTCCTCGTAGTTTTCTAGCATCGAATGACAATAACAGTTGCAAATGGCGTCAGGATTTTATTCGTACTTTTTTAGAAAGAGACCTCCCTCAATTGGGATTTTCACTGTCCGCAAAAACAATGGAACGCTTTTGGAAGATATGCGCTCACACCCACGGTCAATTACTTAACCAATCAAAACTCGGAAGTTCACTTGGCGTTAGTCACCATACCATTCGTAATTATATTGATCTCATGGAACAAACTTTTGTTATGCGGGCGCTACCCTCTTACCAAACCAATTTAAAAAAACGTATCGTTAAATCACCAAAAATATATGTCAGGGATAGTGGTTTACTCCACACTTTATTGGGTCTAGAGACACAAGATGACCTTTTTTCACATCCTAGTTACGGTAGTTCATGGGAAGGTTTTGTCATCGAAAATATTCTGTCAATATTTCCAGATTGGCACGCCTCATTTTATCGAACATCTTCCGGAAGCGAAATTGATCTCATTTTAGAACGCGGCACTAAAAGAATCGCCATAGAGTGTAAAGCCTCATCCTCACCGGAAGTTGGACGAGGTTTTTGGAGCGCTTTGAAAGATCTTGAAATAGACGAGGCATGGATTATAGCACCGGTGAGTGAATCCTACCCATATGGCAAAGGCGTTACCGTAGCGCCAATCCATGAGTTTAATCCAAAAAGGTAAGAAGTGTGTTTTTGCAAAGTTAGCACAATATTCATAACCCATTACTTATCTAATACGATGCCCAACGAATTAAAATTGTAAAGTAGTAACTTTACAGTTTTATGTTTCTAATCTAGCCATCCTGAACTTGTAATTCCTTTTCACTCTTTTCTTCATCCCGAGGCATAATATAGACAGGCACCTCAAGCACAGGGGATAAACCGATTCTTGCACAAGATGATTGCACATACTCTCGCCAGTATGGCCAGACATGATAGCCGACATTAGCAACAGAAAAAGCCTGTCGCTCCTCTTCTTTTAGTTTTGTTTGCGAAAAATACTTTGCCTCAAAGACACCGACAATTTCTATGATAGGTTTGTAGTTATCCTTCTTGCTTTCTTCCACTTCGCCAGAAAGTATAAGTCGAAGACCAACCGAGTAGGTAAATCGGTAATCCCAAATTTCTTTATCGTCGGCGTTAGTCAAAGATATTTCTTTTACTCTGATAACCGACCTAAAAGTCTGTGCCGCAGTCCCATCTCTATCAAATGTAGGAAGGTCAATGTCATCCCTTACAAACACTTTGCTTTCTTTTAGATTCATCGATTGAATACAGAGGCTATGTTGGGCGCTCTTTAAACATTCATTCATAATTACGCAGCAGACTCCCAACCAGGCTGATCTCGGCAATCGATAATGTTCTCGGTTTTTAGAATCAATTCATCTTTCCTATCACCGACGCTTTCATCAGTCCACTGAATATCTTCACTTACTCCTAAAATATCGAATGTAGTCTCCATAGACAGGTTAACCTTTGGCGTCATACCGATAGCGAAACAAATATCAGACAGGCTACCCAATGTCATATTACGAGCACCACTTAAAATTTGAGTTACATAGGAACGGGATTTACCCAAACGTCGTGCCAGCTCTTTCTTGCTAATTCCCAGGTCTTCAAGCGCAATCAAAATATCTTCCGTTACGTTGTATACTAATTCTTCGCGTGCAAAGGCTTTTTCTTCTGCATTACTAAATTCTTTGCCTTCTGGGTAAAACATTTCTTTAGCGCTCATCACCCTTCTCCTCTATTCGCACCCAATTTTTTCCAACTCTCTTGGTATCACTTTCTTTCAGTTTGTTGTAGTCTTTGTATACATAATGACTGATAAAATATGTATTAACATGTAGCTCAGATAACCAGCAATAACCTCTCAAAGGTATGCGTTTAAGAGCATTAAATTTCTTTGCATTTTGCCGTCCTTTCTTTTTCGGCAAATCTCCTTCTTGCGGAAAGTTCTGCTTTGACATTCTTTGGCCATCAGCAAGCCGTTCGATCTGTAAAATCAGGGCACGTGTAAAGGACTTGCGTTTTCGAGCATCCACGCAGTTTAGCGCTTTCTCATAGCTCTCTATAGCCCCCACACAGTGCACGATTGTGAACTTGGAGCCTTTATATTCGTTCTTCGGTTTGTCATCGCACACTGTGGAATCGAACTATAGTTAATATATATGTTAACTTCAATCTTTTTTCAACGTTAATTCTGCCAGATTTTTAACTACGGACTAGACTTATCCAGCATATTCTATTTAGTTTCAAATAGTTACATAACTGTTGTGGACTAAATCAATTTTCATACTTTGCTTCCTGTATTTGTGTCTACAATGACATCGATCATCCTGCTGAACTCATGCCCTATTTTTTCTTCGAAGTCCGTTTGCATTGCGTAAACATCGGTGAATACGGGGATATATTTTCCTATGACAGAACCGAAACGGTAAGAAACTTCCAGGCCGAGGCT
>QIFK01000009.1 GCA_003230615.1 Nitrosospira sp.
GTGCCTGAATTTAGTTTTAGCAAGGTGATGGCAAGGATACATGAAGTTATCCGTACCGTAGCACCACACGACAGCGTTGAGCGCTACACTAAATTGGGTGTAGAAGTACTTGAGGGTTACGCCTGTATCAAAGATCCGTGGACTGTAGAAGTAAAGCTCCATAACGGTGACATACAGCGCCTGACCACCCGAAACATTGTAATAGCCACAGGGGCTCAACCAATCGTGCCCCCTTTGCCCGGTTTAGATGATGTCGGCTACGTCACCAGTGACACATTGTGGGACGAATTCGCTAAGAAAGATGCGCCGCCATCTCGATTGATCGTACTTGGTGGTGGGCCGATAGGCTGCGAGCTAGCTCAGAGTTTTGCTCGTTTGGGTTCCAAAGTCACTCAAATCGAAATGGCATCACGGATTATGATCCGCGAAGATGAGGAGATATCGGAAGTGGTGCGAATCTCGCTTGTGCAGGACGGTGTGGAAGTGCTCATAGGCCATAAAGCCCTTCGCTGTGAGTGTGAAGATGAAAATAAGTTTATTGTCGTAGAACATGATGGTGTAGAGCGGAGAATCGAATTCGACACACTATTATGTGCTGTGGGCCGTATAGCACGGCTAACGGGTTACGGCCTGGAAGAACTGGGTATTGAAACAAAAAACACGATAGTAGCCAATGAATATCTAGAAACACTGTATCCCAATATTTTCGCTGCCGGTGACGTAGCTGGCCCCTATCAGTTCACCCATACCGCTTCACATCAAGCCTGGTATGCGGCTGTTAACGCACTCTTTGGAGACCTTAAGAAGTTCAAAGTCGATTATTCGGTTATTCCCTGGGCCACATTTATTGAGCCTGAGGTCGCCCGTGTAGGGCTCAATGAACAAGAGGCTAGAGATAAGGATGTGCCATATGAGGTTACAAGATATGAATTTGATGATCTTGATCGCGCTATTACAGATAGCACGACGCAAGGCTTCGTCAAGGTACTAACGGTGCCGGGCAAGGATCGTATTCTGGGTGCGACCATTGTGGGCGAGCATGCAGGGGATTTGCTAGCCGAATTTGTATTGGCAATGAAACATGGATTGGGGCTTTCAAAGATTCTCGGCACAATCCACATTTATCCTACTTTGGCAGAAGCAAATAAATACGTTGCGGGTAAATGGAAAAAAACTCATACGCCGCAACGTTTGTTGACCTGGTTATTTCATTACCACGCTTGGAAACGATAACAAACAAAATGGCTCGAAAAATTATGAAACTATCCATAATCATACCAATACTAAATGAAGCACACAGGATCCCTAAGTTGCTTGAAAGGCTAACACCACTGGTTCGAAATAACTGTGAAATTATCCTTGTCGACGGCGGTAGTGAGGATAATTCGGCTGATATCGTGGAGCGTGCCGGCTTCACGGTAGAAAGGGCAGCCTGTGGTCGTGCTCGACAAATGAATGCTGGTGCAGCGCGCGCTACTGGAACAGTATTATTGTTCCTACATGCTGATACGCAACTGCCAGATAAGGCTAATTTGTTAGTCAAACAAGCACTCTCAAATAACCCATCATCCTGCTGGGGTCGCTTTGATGTTTGCATAACCGGGCGTCCAATAATGCTTCGTGTAGTCGGTTATATGATGAATTTACGCTCACGTCTAACAAGCATTGCTACTGGCGATCAAGCTATGTTTGTAACACAAACAGCTTTTACGGAGGCGGGTTGCTTTCCAGATCAACCGTTGATGGAAGATGTCGAACTGTCAAAACGGCTGCGTACAATCTCTCATCCTGCCTGTATCGCTTCCTGTGTCGTTACTTCAGGCCGGCGTTGGGAGATACATGGCGTTTGGCAAACAATTTTTCTTATGTGGCGGTTACGTTGGGATTATTGGAGGGGAATTCCAGCGAGCCAACTGGCAAAGACATACCAATGAAACCTATCCGTATAGTGATTATTGCTAAAGCAGCACAGCCAGGATTTGCTAAGACACGCCTGATTCCTGCACTTGGGGAACAGGGTGCAGCTGATCTTGCACAACGCATGTTAACGTACACACTGAGCGAAGTTCTAGCTGCCAAAATAGGTCCGGTTGAACTATGTGTAACTCCATCTTCAACAGGCGCGGTGTGGCAAACATTTACCATACCGGATGAAGTGCAATATTCAGATCAGGGTGAGGGAGATTTAGGAGAGCGGCTGACACGTGTAACGCGGCGCGTTATCGCTAATGATGAATCTGTTTTACTTATTGGGACCGATTGCCTTGAACTTACCACGTTTCATTTGCTGCAAGCCGCTAATACGTTACGTCACTTTGATTCAACACTCATTCCTGTTACCGATGGAGGGTATGCGTTACTTGGCTTGAATTTTTTTCATTCCTCTTTGTTTGAATTTATCAAATGGAGCACTAACACTGTTTTCATTGAAACAATGCATCGCTTGAAACGATTGGGCTACTCAGTTCATAGCTATCCTAGTTTGCACGATATTGATGAACCGAAAGATCTAAGGTGGCTACCCAAAACCTGGGGAGAAAAAGAACATGCATAGTAAATGGGCAGTAGTAGTGTTGAACCTACTGTGCACGAGTGTCCTGGCACAAAATACAGTAAATCATGTAGGCCACTTCGCTGAAGCTGTTAGTACAATACCTCCCCCTCCCTGGCAGGTAATTCGATTCGACAAAAAGATACCTCCCACGAAATACCAAATAATTTCTTGGGACGGTGTAATTGCTGTAGAGGCTGAGGCTAACGCAAGTATGGCACTGTTAGCGCGACCACTTTTGATCGATCTCACACACACCCCTATTTTGTGCTGGCGATGGCGAGTCGATGCCCCACTCAAAACTGCAGATATGGCGACTAAGTCAGGTGATGACTATGCGGCACGGGTTTACCTTGCTTTCAACCTACTCACAGAAACAATCGATTTAATCACTATGGCCAAACTCAAGATAGCACGTAGCCTTTACGGTAACCATGTTCCCGATGCAGCTCTTAATTATGTCTGGGACAATCGCTATCCTGTTGGTACTCGGCGCCCTAATGCTTACACCGAACGTACACAGATGATGGTTCTACGTTCCGGGTCTCAATATGCCGGAATATGGGTAACAGAACGACGAAATATACTGGACGATGCCATACTAGCTTTCGGTACGGATCGTGTCAGCCCAACTTTACTAGCCGTAGCATCCGATACTGATAACACCGGCGAGCACGCCCATTCTGGTTTCGCCGATTTGCACTTTGTACCAAGCGATACAAAGTGTGATTTTTCCATGATCAAACAATGAGATGAACCGATGAACTTATTCTAAATTTTGAAGAGATGAATTTGTTGCTCAATAACTTATATAAACGCGGCAAAATCTACCCATGAATTATAAAAACTACATCCGTTATCACGACCAAATTACAACACTATATTGTAATTATTAGGAGATTAGCCATGCATGATATTGTTCAAGATTATTACGGACACCAATTACAACATACTGACGACCTAAAAACTAACGCTTGCTGTGATACCAACCAAATTCCGGCATGGTTAAAACCGCTTCTCTCGCGAATCCACCCAGAGGTACTCTCGCGCTACTATGGTTGTGGGCTGATCTGCCCTCCCCTGCTTGAAGGTTGCCGGGTCCTGGATCTCGGTTGCGGATCAGGGCGAGATGTTTACTTGTTGTCCCAGCTAGTAGGGCCAACGGGCGAGGTGGTGGGTGTTGATATGACCAATGAGCAACTCACTATTGCCAGAAAACATCAGGAGCTCCATTCGAATACTTTTGGTTATTCCAATGTAAGCTTCCTCCAAGGCTATATTGAACATCTTGATGAAGTAGACCTGGAACCAGGTAGCTTTGATGTGATTGTATCTAATTGTGTAATCAATCTTTCACTCGATAAAGATGAAGTATTAAGTGGTATACACCGTCTACTTAAAGATGGTGGTGAATTCTATTTCTCTGACGTTTATGCGGATCGACGCGTGCCGAATTCTGTGCGTAACGACCCTGTTCTCTATGGCGAATGCCTTGGTGGTGCACTTTACTGGAACGATCTCTTGCGCCTTGCATATCGACAAGGTTTTACAGACCCGCGGTTGATTACTGATCAACCGTTAACGATCACGAACTCTGAACTGGCTTCACGTATAGGCAATCTCCGTTTTTTCTCAGCCACTTACCGATTATTCAAACTTGAAGGATTAGAAACCTCATGTGAGGACTATGGCCAGGCAGTAATTTATAGTGGCAACATTCCTGAGCATACTGACCGTTTCGTACTCGATAAACATCATAATATTGAGGCCGGCAAAGTTTTTCCAGTGTGCGGAAACACTTGGCGCATGTTGCATGACACACGCTTCGCAACTCATTTCAATTTCGTTGGTGATTTCACTCGTCATTTTGGTATTTTCCCAGGTTGCGGCAGTGCCCTGCCATTCGACACAATTCTAAATACAAAAGTAATTTCAGCATGTTGCTAATTTCTTATCAAATAGACTTAGTTAAACAGGGGAAATTAGAATAATGGAATGGTTATTGATCACCGCTGCATTATTTATAGCCTTTAGCAATGGTGCTAACGATAACTTCAAAGGTTTTGCCACCGTATGGGGGACTAATACCCTAAGCTATCGTCAGGCACTTATTCTAGCTACGGTTGCAACATTAGCGGGTAGCTTGGCTTCACTAGTACTAGCTGAAGAGCTAGTGCAACAATTTTCTGGGAAGGGTCTGGTACCAAGTGTGGTTGCCAGTGCGCCATTATTTATCTTGAGTGTTGCGATAGGCGCTGCCGTTACAGTTTTTCTAGCCACAAAACTGGGTTTTCCCGTCTCTACCACCCACGCCCTTATTGGTGGACTCGTTGGAGCTGGGTTAGCACAAAGTGAAAGTGTGGTACATTTTGACAAGCTGGCAAGTACGTTTAGTCCGATAATCGCAGTTGTGGTCGGAATGTTTGCCTACAGAATGTTTCGGATGAGTCCGATTGAGGTTGAGAAAGATTGTGCCTGCCTAGTAGCGCCGGTGCAAACACTGATACCAGGAATGGATGGCACTATAGTTAGCCAGTTCTCGGCACCAAGTATTATTTTAGCTAGCAATGATACGTGTAAGCCACTAAAAACACCGGTCAGAGTTTTCATATCGCGCAGTATGGACCGGTTGCATATTTTATCAGCGATGGCGATCTGTTTTGCGCGTGGGGTGAACGATACGCCAAAATTGACGGCGCTGCTCCTTACCGCACAAATAGTACAACCATCAGCCT
>QIFK01000132.1 GCA_003230615.1 Nitrosospira sp.
AGTAATGTGGGACGTGGAACCATCCTTAATCAATTTGCCAATTCTGACAATCCATTAGCACATTACAAAGGGACTGCACCTGAAATCTGGAGTGACACCGAAGGAAAGATTACTCATTTTGTAAGTAGTATGGGTACTACGGGCACTATCATGGGCTGCGCTAGATATTTCAAGGAAAAGAATCCGACAATCCAGATCATTGGAGTACAGCCGCAGGAGGGCGCGCAGATTCCTGGCATCAGGAAATGGCCAGAGACATATCTTCCTAAAATCTATGATGCTAAGCAAGTTGATCGCATAGTGCTGGTTTCTCAAGATGAGGCCGAAGTTTTGACACGACGTCTGGCTCGTAAAGAAGGAATTTTTGCTGGAATTTCATCTGGGGGTGCATTGGCGGTGGCGCTTGAAATTTCCGCCGAAATAGAAAATGCGGTAATTGTTTTCATAGTGTGTGATCGCGGTGACCGTTATCTTTCAACTGGAGTCTTCTCTGACTCAAGACAGTAGGATTAATACAGTAGAAGAGCATAGTATTTTTTTCAACTTGCAAAGAATATTTACTCATCCATAGTCATCGTGTAGAAGCAGAAAATAAGCTACTAGATGAAGTATAGGAACTGTAAAGATATGATAGAGCATAGGAAAAGCCAAGGTAAAACTATCTGCTAAAAATTTGTTCTACAACTGCAATAATTAAAGCCACAAGCCTATTAAGAGAGGATATAAATTTGACTCCGGTTCTTGTTTTTGACATTGAAACCGTGCCCGATATTGAGGGGCTTCGTAAGCTTTACGAGCTTAGCTCTGATCTTGCTCCTGCCGATATTGCCGAGATGGCATTTCAGTCACGCCGCCAAGCTACTGGAAATGACTTTTTGCCACTGCACGTGCATAAAGTTATTGCAATTTCATGTGTACTTCGTGACAAAAATGAATTTCGTGTATGGTCACTGGGTAGTACGGAAGATACTGAGGAAGAACTTATACGACGATTCTTTGAGGGTATCGATAAATATACCCCACAATTGGTTTCATGGAATGGTAACGGTTTTGACTTACCGGTACTACACTATCGCAGCATGATTAATGGTATCCAAGCACGTTGCTATTGGGAGTCGGGTGAGAATGATCGGGAATTTAAATGGAATAACTATCTAAGCCGTTATCATACCCGACATTTAGATTTGATGGATTTGCTGGCGTTATATCAGCCACGCGCTAACGTGTCACTCAACGATCTAGCCAGGCTGATGGGTTTTCCAGGAAAGCTTGGAATGGATGGTTCACAGGTATGGGACGCCTTCCAGAGTGGTGAGATTATAGAGATTCGGAATTACTGTGAAACTGATGTAGTAAATACATATCTTTTGTTTCTGCGCTTCCAGTTCCTTCGTGGTATTTTAGACAATGAACAATATCTTTATGAAAATGAACTGGTTCGTGCTACCTTGAAAAAATCTAGCGAACTACACTGGAAAGAGTTTTTGACTCAGTGGCATACTAAATAAGTATTTAGTGACGTTTTATCAATTCCAAATATAAGAAGTGTAATAGAAAAGGGTGGCTTATCAGCCACCCTATATAAGAGAAGTCCTATGAGGAGACTAGTCTCTCTGCCCTGCAAACGCCATCAACAAATGAAGCAAATGTACGAAGAGATTAAAAATATTAAGGTACATGCCAAGTGCTGCCATCACATAGTTCGTTTCACCACCGTTTACAATGCGGCTTACGTCATACAAAATAAATCCGGAGAATAATAATACTGCAATTGCTGAGATAGTCAGAGATGCTGCTGGTATCGCAAGGAATATGTTTGCAACCATTGCAATTAACAATAAGATTATCCCTACAAACAGGAAATTTCCCATAAAACCAAAGTCTTTGCGTGTCACTGTGGCGTATCCCGCTAAAGCAAAGAGTATAGTAGCGGTACCTCCGGCAGCAAGACCTATTAATTGGGGGCCATTGCTGAACTGTAGTGCAGCATTAAGTAGTGGTCCAAGGAACCAACCAAGACAAAAAGTGAATCCAAACAGCAGGATAATTCCCCATATACTGTTTCGGGCGGCCCTTATTGCAAATATGAATCCAAACATCACAGCCAACATCACTACCATGCTCATAATAGGGGACTGAGCAAAGAAAGAGAGACTCGTGCTCATTCCAATCATTGCACCAATTATCGTTGGAATCATGGTCAGACCAAGCATCCAGAAGGTATTACGTAAAACTTTGTTACGTACAATTAAAAATTCTTTTGTCTGAGGTGTTTGGGTTGGAAATCGTAGTTCAGGTTGCATATGTTCTCCTTGGTTAACGGGCTATATTAAACGTATAGCACCTAAGACTACTAATATTCATGAAAAGTTGCAATATTTTGCGTGAAATGGAAATTCTTTAAAGCAATAAGTAGGCCACCATAGCGCGATTTTGGTTAAGAAGGGATGCTGCTTGAGTAGGGGGTATCTGATACAGATAGTCGACGATTTTATGTAATAGATCATATATATAACGCTACCAAGTAACTATCCTGTGGGCGGCTTCAGTATCATACTTGAAAGATTTACTGGACCTACTCACAATGCTATTCCTTGATTCTTTTACCAGGGAACCTTTTGGAATGTATGTTTTTTTATTTATAGGGGAATAGCATGAATGTTTCAACTGCCATCAAATCACGTCGTGCCATCAAAGCTTTTGATCCTAGTCATCGAATCAGTAAAGATGAGACCGAACAACTCTTGTCCCTTGCTCTACTTTCTCCAACTTCCTTCAACATTCAGAATTGGCGTTTCTTGATGGTGCGCGATCCCGAGTTGCGACGTCAGATACGTGCGGTAGCTTGGGATCAGGCACAGGTTACCGATGCTTCATTGCTCATAGTATTGACTGCGGATTTGAAGTCATGGGCTAGGGAGCCCGCGCGCTATTGGAGAAACGCACCACAACCGGTCCAGGAATTTATTCTTCCTGCGATTGAACAATTTTATAATGGGCATGAGCAGGTACAGCGAGATGAGGCGATGCGTTCCTGTGGTATTGTGGCAATGGCCCTAATGTTAGCGGCTCAAGAGATGGGTTACGCTTCATGTCCGATGGTTGGTTTCGACTTTGATAAAGTGGGGAAGCTTATCAACTTGCCTGTAGATCACGTTGTAGCTATGTTTGTGACCATTGGAAAAGGGGCCAAGGATGCATGGGCTCGAGATGGGAGAATAGCCATGAGTGAAGCAGTAATCACAGATAGATTCTAATTTAAAAAGGAGCATATTTTTCAGAAACATGATTCTGGCGATGTCCCGATTCTCAGAAAAACTAGTATTTGTTATTTCATCGTATCGAGGTTAGCCTGTGCATCGGCATTCCCCTGTGCGGCAGCCTTTGTATACCATTCTTTAGCTTTGGCAATATTTTTCGTTACGCCTTCACCTAAGTGATACATAGCGCCAAGATTATTTTGTGCATCAGAATTTCCCTGGATGGCAGCTTTCCGAAAAAACTCAACAGCCTTTACGGTATCTTTGGTTAAACCACCTTCACCATTGGCATACATCAAGCCAAGATTAAATTGCGCTTTGGCATAACCTTGTAGGGCAGATCTATGAAACCATGCCGCAGCTGTAGCAGGATCGTTGCTCAATATTTTTCCAGAGGCATCCTTAGAGATAACTTCACCTGTGAAATACATCACCCCGAGAGTATTTTGTGCTTTAGCATCTCCTGAGTCAGCATCTTTTCTCAATTTAAGAAATTTTTCTTCTGGCGTTGGGTCATCAGGCGAGGCATTCGGCAGTATCTCTTCGGTAAGCTTAGATTTTTCTTCTGGAGTTAATCCCTCTGTCAGTAAAGATGGCAGCTCTCCTTCAAGTGTTATTTCACTTCCCAAAGCAACTGGTGCTTTTGTTTTATCTGTATTGTCAGGTACTTTTTTATTGCAACCAGCAATGGCTAATATAAATGCTGTAATTACAGAAACAACAAAAGCATTCATCAAATATTTTCCTTTTTAATCAGTTTAGACTCAGGTGAGTACAAATATTTTATCAATGAAATTTTATAGAGAAAAATGAAAGGTATAGTTTTAACTTTTTGTAACTTTTGCAGTTTACTATCAAGATGTAGTAGTTTGCCACAAGCTGCTATGCTGATTTCGATACTGTTATTTAATTTAGGAGAAAAAATCTGGTTACTAGGTCTCCTACTTACGTGTATCCAATCATTGCTATTTTTTAGACACGAATAAAAAAGAAGCTACAATTGTCTAGTAGCTTTATTATAGTTCTTGTAAGGCGTAGCATAGAATCGCGTTTGAGGTATCCTATGGAAGTATTGCGCTATAGTAAGCTACTACCGAGCACGGTACTTTTAAACTAAATCTGCACCATATTTTTAATTTCATTTGAAGGAAAAATATGAAAGTAAGTATAAAAGTCAGATTTAAGGGAATTCTTCATAGAATGCGCTATTTGCGGGCGGCTAGAAAAATTCTCGCTTTATCTGACACGCGTCTATTTCACTCAGAAAGTTTACTAGACGCTAGTCCAGTCACCGCAACAGGTATTGCAAATAAATCGGTTGAGGACAAAGAGCTTATAAATAGAATAATTGCAGCCTACCAAAGAGTGAACCAGGCGGATCTAGGTAAGTCAATGTGGAAATTCTTCTTTACCACATATCACCAACCTATCCATCAAGCACTAATCGATGGGAACGAGAAAACAGTAACTAAAATTCTCAGAAATCCTGAAATTAGCGATTTGTTCTACGGCTTTGACTGGTTATGCAAATCTTATCAGCACGCTTTTCGTAATAAAAAAGTACGGAAAGCCTATGCGAAAGCATGCCTTGATGGCCTAGTAAGATTTGCCGAATCAGTCGGTGCGGTTTCTATGGATAATCCAGAGAGTAAATTAGAATCTAGAAGTCTTTGGAAGA
>QIFK01000109.1 GCA_003230615.1 Nitrosospira sp.
GCCATGTCTGGATTTCCTTTGATAAATCTAACATCGGAGACCTTGCTACCAAGTGAAATGGAGAGAAATTCTGATTGTGCCGTTATTCGGTTTTCGTATTCACTATAAGCCCATGCGACACAAGCTATAATGACTGTAACCACTAGCGCGGTTAGAAAGACTTTTTTCCAGTGCCACCTATCTCTTGTCTGGCCATAGAGAAGTACCAGTCCAATAACCATTGCCGAAAGTAAAATTCCTGCTCCCAACCCCATAGAAATAACCCCCCTTTATCTAATAGCGTACGCTAATAAATTAAAAAATACTATTTATGAGCTTACGTACTTCTACCTATCAAACAAGAAAAGAAAAACAAACTGATTATTTCTAAAGAAATTGTGAATTAGAAATTTTAAAAAATGCTCCAATGAAAATAAAATGACCCTGTCAAACTAACTTACTTAAAAAGGCGCAGGACAAGCCATAGAGCAAGATAGCCATCAAGATCACCATGGCAAAACCTAGGTGAATAGCTAACAACGTGGCGAGAACAGCCCCTACCACCGAAGCGCACCCATTGATCGCCCACGCCCACGGGATAGCTCCCTGGGCCGAATTCGCTAATCGCATAACACCAGTAGGAAAAGGCACGCCCATACACAGCGCAAGTGGTGCGATCAGCACCAAGGAAATAACTATTTTTACTAAATCGGAATAATGCATGAGTGCTTGGAACAAGCCTGGCAGAATAATGAGATAAAGTAGTGATAAGACACCCATTAAAATTATTGCCAACAGGACATGCCACCTACTCTTCGTCTTCTCTTGCCATCGTCCTGCAAGCCAGCCACCCATGGCTGCGAACACCAGAAATGAACATAAAACAACTGCAACGGCGTAAAGAGGGTGAGCCAAAAAAAGTATGAATTTCTGAATGAAAGCGATTTCCATAAACATAAATGCCAGTCCAATAGATAAAAAGTATAAGGCCACCCACACAGTGGGCAACTTACGCCGAAAACGTGATACTGCTAGTGGTGTCAAGATCAGAAGAATGCTTGCCACAATTGCTTGGATCAATGCCACCACGAGTAATGGATAGCTCCAATCGAGAAGCGGCATTCCACCTTGTTCACGTAAATTAAACAACTCCCCTGCTGCATTCCATTTAAAGAAATGGAAAAAATAAGGCTGATCATCAGTCGCTGGTTCGATGTAGAACTTATACCGATCGAGAAAGGCCTGTCTCTGAGAACTTAGTAATGCAATAGCTCCTTCGAAGTAGTAAGGATGCTCCAGCAAGTTGTAACGGTTTGCCTCGTCAGCCCCCATTCCCGGATAATAAGCTAGATCGAATGAGCGCTTACTACTAAACTCCTTCATCGCTGTTATTTCTTTAGTAGTGAAGTCGCTATTCTTTACAAGCAATGTGACAGTTTTCCAGCCCCGTATCATCACCAACCGCGCTGCAGGATTAGAAACGCCTTCTCGTTCCAAAGCGGAAACTGCCGTAGCAAAAAGCTTTAGTGAATCGCGCGGCGGCAAGGTGAGCCAACGAGTGATTGCAAGCATACCGCGCGAAGTAAGGCGGCTTAGATAAGTCTGGAGCGCTTCCACAGTGTAGAGATAGCTTTCACTCAGACTATATACCCCAGCTGAAGCGACGCTAAAAGAATCAAGCAGTGCCACTTGTATCAGGTCATAGCGCCGATCGTGGATAGTATTGACGAAACCTCGTGCCTCAGCCTTGTGTACACGTACTCCTTTTTGTTTGTAAAGGTTCCCGGTAAAATCTCGGAAGCGTTGCTGGACCAAATCAATAACGTTGTGATTTAGCTCCACCGCATCAATCGTGACGGCATCGTGATAAAGTGCCTGTAGTACATCACTACCAGCTCCTGCACCCAGCACTAAGACGCTTGGTTGTTTTAGCGCATGATAGGGTAAAGCTGAGGTAAGCTGGTCGAGATAAGCTAGCGTTGCAAGCTTGCCATCAAACCGTGTCAGTACAGTAGGTCCATTCCCATCCACGTATATTCCTAACTGGGCCGGCGGTTCGTCCGTAGCGTTAAGGCTCATCCCCGGTGCATGACGAAATGGAATTGAACTATTTTTCACCACTTTGATCTGCCCCAGTGGACTCGAACGTTCCTCTATTATCTGTGCACCAGTAATATTTAGAGCCTGATTCAAATCTTTGTAAGCCGAAGGTTGTACACGAAACCAAGAATCAGGCAGCACAACAGTAACTATTAAGGTGAGGCCAAGGAGTATTCCAATCAGCCATTTCGCTCGCATCCCTAGTTCAACAATAGCTATGGCTGCAGCAAAGAGGGCCAATGCAGTGAGTGCGATCAGCACCTTGCTGGGCGGCAGTAAAAAAAGAAGGCCAATAACACTTATGCTCCCAATCCCCGCACCTAAGATATCAGTGGCATATATACGCCCTGCTTGCGTACCAAAGCAGAAAAAAATTAGACCGATGCTAAAACCACCGCAAAAAAAGGGTAGCATCATGAGCAGATAAATCGTCAGTAGTTTTACTAACTGGGATTTGTCCCAAAGTAATTCGAGTGGATTGAAAGGAACCTGTTGCGCCAGTAAAAATGATAAAGGCATCAGAAAAACTACCCCTATTGCAGCCATGACATACACAAAGCTAAAGTGCGAAGCAATTTTGTCCTTCAGCAAAGTTAACACCGTACCGCTCGCCCCATAACCTAACATTGCCGCACTGATAATCATGTAAGCAAAGTGATGCCACAATACAATGCTAAACAAGCGTGTCAGTAGCACCTCATACGATAATACGCAAGCAGAGAGCAACCCGATGGCGATAAATGGCGGGCGCGACGCTACCATGCCTAATGTTCTCTAGTAAACGGAACGAAACGAACTGGTAAAATCTGCCGGCTGATTACTGAACCGTCCATCTGTTTTTCTACAAGCATCAAATACTGGGTCATGAAATGCATACCGAGTGGGATTAACATGCGTCCACCCGGTTTTAGCTGTTTTAGCAGAGGTGGGGGAACATGGCTTGCGGCAGCTGTCACGATGATAGCGTCAAATGGCGACGCTTCCGGCCAGCCATAGTATCCATCCCCTACTCTTACTTCCACATTGTTGTAGCCAAGTGATTTTAATCGTTTGGCTGCCTGCTTTCCCAGTGGGCGGATAATCTCTATGCTATAAACCGATTTGGCTATTTCCGCCAAGATAGCCGCCTGGTAGCCTGAACCGGTGCCAATTTCAAGTATCTTATCGCCATCTTTGACCTGCATCAGGTCGGTCATCATTGCTACGATGAGAGGCTGTGAAATTGTTTGTCCATACCCGATGGGAAGTGGGCGGTTAAGATAAGCGTTTGAAGTTTGCGAAGCAGGTACGAAAAGATGGCGTTCGACTTTTTGCATCGCTGCCACGACATCGGAATGGAGAGTAGAACCCCCACTATATGAGACCTCGGCTGCAACATCGGCCAATACCTCCTCAACCATTTTATGACGCAATACGTCATATTCCCCAGCTTGCACAGAGAACGAGCAGCAGAAATAAAGGAATGCGCCTAATACGAAATAATCCCTCATATCTACATTATAGGACTCTAAGGAACAAGAAAAAATCCAGATACGTTTATACGTGAAAGCTTAATGTACTTTATTCGATTACTTTAGAAATTGGCGGCGTAAATCGAACCTATAACTACAAATAGATTGCCAATCATAAACTTATATGAAAGATAACTAGTCTAATTTCTTTGAAATACCCCAATAACATCCCTATTGTGACCGAACGTTATTGGACATGATGTAGAGCTATCATAAGTAACTTTACCTCAACAAGGCATCTATATGCGTTGCAACACTACGTCCCAGCGCAGACAGTGCATAGCCTCCTTCCAAGACAGACACAATTTTGCCTGATGCATGTTTTTCGGCAATTTCTCTGATCTTAGTCGTCACCCATGCGAAATCCGTTTCAACTAACCCCAATCCAGCCATGTTGTCTTCAATATGCGCATCAAAGCCAGCAGAAATAAAAATAAGCTCGGGCTTAAATGCTTCAAGTATTGGCAACCAATAGGATGTTACGGCTGCGCGAAACTGTGAGCCCTCGGCCCCCACCGGCAAAGAAACATTAATAATATGTTCAGATTCGACATCAGTACCACTATATGGGTAGAAGGGATGTTGAAATGTTGAACAGTACAAGACACTTGAGTTGTCCTGAAAAATATCTTCGGTACCATTTCCATGGTGCACATCAAAATCTATGATGGCAACTTTTTTAAGATGATGCTCATATAGAGCATGGGCAGCACCTACGGCAATATTATTAAAAATACAGAACCCCATCGCTCGCTTCCGCTCGGCATGATGGCCTGGCGGCCTTACATTGCAAAACACTAGCTTGCTCTGGTCCGACATTACCAAGTTAACTCCAAGCACGACCGCCCCAGCAGCCCGTAGCGCAGCTACGAGAGAATGAGGATTCATCGTGGTATCTTGATCTAACCTGACAATCCCCTTTTGCGGTGCCCTACTAAAGATTTGTTCAACGTACTCTGGATCATGAGCCCGGTACAATTGCTCACGAGTAGCCACAGGGGCATCATAACGCTGAAGCGCAACATCAAGTCCGCTCGATAACAACTGATCCTCAATCACCTTCAGGCGTTCCGGGCGCTCAGGATGACCAGTCTCCATTTCATGCAACATACAGTCTGGGTGAGAAATAAATGCAATACTCATAATGATGACCGAAATAAATGATGTGCTTGAACATTTAAAAACAGGAAAAACGCATTATCGAATCGTACTGCGCTCAAATTTCAATGAATAAGCAGATTATTTTATTAAAATTTGAGCGGTAAAATTATTTCCTAAACTCTTAAACCTCACGTAACAAATGGG
>QIFK01000002.1 GCA_003230615.1 Nitrosospira sp.
AAAACGCCCCCATAATTTAAATAACTGAAAAATGAAAGAGTGTATAAAGGCGTTTTATTTTAAATTATCCGTGTTTATGGACGGACACTAGCTAGTGCCCGTAAGGAACGGGACAGGGCCAGAAAACTTCTAGCCACTGGTATAGACCCCGCTACAGTCATGAGTAAACGGGTCAAGCAAAGGGAAACATGTAACCAGCTAAAAAACTCTTTCGAGACCATTACCCGCGAATGGCATGAGAAACAAAAGGGGGCATGGACTGAACACCATGCAGAGCGGGTCTTGCGGTGCATGAAAAACGAAGTGTTCCCCGATATTGGAAATATCCCTCTTAGTGAGGTAACTGCCCCCCAAATCCTGGCGATGCTTAAGAAGATTGAAAGCCGTGATGCACTCGAATTGGCCTCGCGTACTTTGCAAAGGTGTAATGCCATTTTCAGATATGCCGTTCAAACTGGACGGGTACAACATAATCCTGCGGCTGATCTAAAAGGCGTATTAAAGACACGAAAGGTCAAACATCGTGCAGCACTCTCACGCGCTGACTTACCTGAGTTTCTGAATAATCTTGATACCTACAAAGGGAACTTAATCACACAACTTGCCTTGAAATTAATATTACTGACATTTGTCAGGACACGTGAATTAAGAGAGGCAAAGTGGAAGGAGTTTGACCTTGATAGGGCAGAGTGGCGGGTACCAGCTGAAAGGATGAAAATGGGAGTAGAACATATAGTTCCCTTATCATCCCAGGCAGTAAATATATTACAGCAATTAAAACCTCTTACCGGCAAAAGCGAACTCGTTTTTCCGGGTGAACGAAGTCTGAAAAAACCTGTAAGTGAAAATACCATGCTCTATGCCATGTATCGGATGGGCTACCACAAACGCGCGACAGTCCACGGGCTGCGGGCGACTGCATCCACAATACTTAACGAAAGCGGATTTAATCCTGATGCGATTGAACGACAACTAGCTCATATACCAAAGGATGAAGTAAGGGCAGCTTACCATCGAGCTAAATATCTGGAAGAAAGACGACACATGATGCAATGGTGGGCTGATTTTCTGGATGGTTTAAGAGACAAGGAAAACGTAGTACCGATCATGGCAGGAAAAAGCTAGTTTAAATATACCAAGCCTAGCCCGACGGGGCGAAAGCCGGGGTACCCTTTCCCGGTTGGCTTGGTTTCCATCATAAGGGGTAGTGTTTCTAGGGGGCACTTTGAAACAGTTACTAAAACTAAAAGAATGGCTAACAGTTGATGATACAGCTAGGTATTTATCCCTAACCTTCGAGGAAGGTGTTAGTAGAGCTGATGTATTAAGATTAGCTTTAGATGGACATTTATTATTATCTGTTAATTTGGTTAACCACGCGTACGCTCGAAAAGGTAAGAAAATCCCACTAGAAGAAGCAAATACCAGCATAGTCCCATCACCTTTCGATGACACAGTAAAAATTCAATTGTTAGATGGGATACTAATAGACAGGGAAAATGAGATTGTTCTTAAGCTTGATGATAACGTGACCAGTTTAGAAGGTGTTTGGGATTTGCCAATGATAGGTAATGAACGATTAGATGTTGAGCACGAATACCAACAATTAACGGGGGGGGCCGGAAATAACGCTCAATAATCTAGACGGTGCCTTTGTTGAAAGAGACAACGGTGAATGTTGCCAGCTACAAGACCAATTTGAAGAAAAAGAAGATAGCGTTTCCAAATGGAAAACTAACGATATTCTCGCCGATTTTAAGAAGGCGTTTCAAGAAAGATGTTATCCAGCAGGTGGATTGCCGGCAGATTCTCATTTGGTAGTCCGCGTCGAAGAACTAAATAGTTTTGTAGAGTCTGTTCTGAACGATAAAAAACCAGAGAAATTAGATAAGCGAGCTGAGAACACTTATCTAAACATTATTGGCTCTTTGGTAGAACTGATGCTGGCAACTACTCCAAGCGGAAATTCTTATTCATCTTTCAATAGTCAAGCATCAATCATTAGTGCATTACTCGCAAACTATGAAAATAGATATGGCATTAAACAACGAACGCTTGAGGAAAAATTTGCAGCAGCAAAACGCAGCACCAATGCAGAATAGATATTGCCGTACTTGCGGTAATTAGGACCGCAATTGCGATGAGTTTCCTATATCAAGGGGATTTAATGCATAGCCATGTTCAACAACACCTTAGGAGGTGTAAACATGGCTCAATCAGTATTAAGGCTACCAAAAGTCAAGAGTATAACTGGCCTATCCCGTTCAACAATTTACCTTCGTATAGCAGAAGGTAATTTCCCTAAACAAATCAACTTAGGCTCTAGGAGTGTAGGCTGGCTTGAAAGCGATATTCAAGACTGGATTGCAGGACGCATTCAGGAAAGCAGATCAGGGGGTGAGCAATGAATTTTCATAACCCCCTGACCAGAGCTAAACGTACTCCCAACTCATTAAGGAACGCGATTGATGCACATTGTTATATGTGTATGGGTGGGGAAGAAGCCGACTTAAAGACGCGAACAAGCATTGTTTCAATGATTCAAGACTGTGAGAGCGAAGTTTGTCCTTTGCGTCCGGTTCGGGGCTTTACTCCCTCAAATCCACAGGGTAACAGACAGGATAAGGAGGAACCATGGACGGTGTAAAAGAGAACCCGGCGGAGGCGGCTAACCAAGTACCGGGCATTGATAAAAACTCAAAAAAGACAACTAAAGTAAAACAAGTATGCTCTGATTGCCCCTTGCGAGACAACTGGCTACAAGAATTGCAAATACTCTGTAATCGTCATGCATCAATGGGGATTACTCCTGACCTGGCAAGCCTCACCCTCATAGAACTTTGGGGACTGTATTGTTGGTTGAAAGGATTGGGGTGATGCATGGCAAACACGCGGCGATATAAGGCTGCCAAGGATAAACGTGAAAGAGGTGGCTTTGTGGCTCTACCACATGTTGTCTTGAGAAGTGTCACCTATGCCAAGTTAAGCCCACGAGCAGTTAAGCTGTTAATGGATATGCTTTCACAGTACAAGGGTGATAATAATGGCGATCTCTGTATCGCATGGAAACTCATGAAAGAAAGGGCGTGGAGGTCGCAAACTACGCTTAACAAGGCAAAGAAAGAATTGCTAGAACGAGAGTGGATAGAAGTTACCCGATACGGGGGGATGAATAGGCCAACGCTTTATGCGATCACCTTTCTGGCAGTTGATGATTGCAAGGGAAAAATAGATATACCTGCAACTCACAGTCCAAAGAGTTTATGGCGCAGGCATGAGCCCGTTCCCCCTCTGAAAATTAAAAAGCCCACTCCAGAAACTGGAGTAACAAAGACCTGACTACTACAGAAACTGGAGTAACAAATATATCACTACTCCAGATAATGGAGCAGTCTGGTCTATTTTGTACCCTTGCTCTACTCCAGAATATGGAGTCCTTTCTAGATATACCATCTACCAGTATTGCTCTGGTTTATCGGCAGGGGGGGTGGGGGCAAAACTTACTTGCATTCAATAACGTAAAGAACATGACCCCCATAGTTGAACAAAAACAAAAGGGGCTTATGTTCGGACAACTTCGGACTAAAAAGGGTGCCTTACTTCGCGAAGGTTCGCGCATAAAAAGAAGGCGCTAGTGCTCGCCAAGGTTCGCGACTAAAAAGACTATAAATTAGCAAACTCCAATATAGGAGAAATTGGTGGCAGTACATGCATAAAAAGCAAACTTTGAGGTTTGCTGAATTAAACAATATGCAATTATGATGGTAGAATGTGGCAATGAAGATACTGATTAAGATTCTGAAAGTATTAGGCATTCTTGTATTAGTTGGTGCCGTCAGTATAGGGGCACTAATAGCGTATGAGAACTATGAAACAGAAAAAAGAGCGCAGGCCGAATTAGTATATAAGTCAACAGAATCTTGGCAATGGCATGATAAATACGATCGAATACAAATATCATATGATGAAAAAAGTAAGAGAAGTGCTTTGCGTAAAGTATTTATGCGAAGTAGTACAGAAGTATTCGTATATAAAGGCGATGATTACAAGCTTAACGCTATAGCAATATTTCACACGAAATGTTCACCTAGCGCAAAAATAAAGACCACAAAAAAATACAGCGATGGAAAACCAATATACCTTGAGTGTAGTGGAAAAGGAGACAAGTTATTCCATGCTGTAACATGGAACGGCAAAGATACTAACTTCACTTGGCGAGAGAACCTGGACGGGTTTAAGCTATATGTTGATTTCACTAGTTGGGATTTTACGAAACTGGATCAGGAAATAACATTGTCTAAAGCAAAATCTCCAAACACACAAAAAAACAAAAAATAGAGGATGCTTCGCTGGCGCAATAACAATCCAGAGGGGGGGGCGGTCTTGCGGCAGGTGGGGTGCCTAGTGTGTAGGTACCATATGCTATACACACAACTGACCCATTTTTACTTAACTGACAATGCTTTACAGAGGTACACTTTGTTGGGTGAGGGAAATTAGGCTGTTTGGGTTAAATTTGGGTAATAGTTAACAAGATTTACGGACAGGTCAATCATGGTTTTTATAGCCTGCACAATACTTTAGCTGAAAATAGAAGAGGCTGGTTTGTGCAGTTTTAGTCAAGATTTTGAATACCTTGCTGGAAAGATAATGAATACCATCGAAAAGAGGCACCTGATCAGGGGTGGGGAATGTCCATCGTCAGCATGCAGGGAACCTGACATATAGCCCTAAAGGGTGGCTATATTCGCCGAACTTCGCGACTAAAAAGGGCGGGGAAAAGTGGCGGGTGGGTGCTTCTTGTGTTGGT
>QIFK01000144.1 GCA_003230615.1 Nitrosospira sp.
TATTCATGTTTAGCAAACCACTGATTCTAGTTTTTTTCCTTCTTGCACCTTTGATTTCATTTGGCGGTGAACCTGAAGATGTGGCGTTAACGGACGCAGTTGTTAAAAATTACCTAGTAGGAGCTGAGCAGGTTAATTCAGCTGATCAGACCATTCAAGGCTACAATAAAGCTATCGAGATCACTATACAAAATGATGGCGAACAAATTGTTATTGATGCATCCTTTACTGTTCCAGTTAAGCCTCAGCTAGTATGGAAGACATTGACAGATTACGATAACATACATAACTACATTTCTAGCGTACAGTCCAGTAAAATTATCAACAGAACAGAAAATACTTTGTATGTTTCACAAGACTCGATAATAAAAATTGGTTTCTTTACCTTTTCTTTTGAATCAATACGACAAATTAATCTATTTCCCTTCTGGAAAATTAGAGAGCGCATGATTAAAGGTGATATGCACAAGATGGAGGAGACTACACAATTATTGCTAGAAGGCGATCAAACACGCATCGCCTACCATGCAAATATTGTTCCCGATATGTGGGTGCAGAAAATAATAGGACAAGTTTTTATCGAAGATGAGGCACGTGAGCAATTTCAAGAAATTATTGAAGAGATTCTTAGAAGGGAAAGGAAACGAGTAAGATATCAACAGGGTAACAACAAACTTGATGCAAGCACTGTTCGCCCTCTTAGCTTAAGTAGGTAATCATAGTTGCTATGTAATAATTAAATTGACTCTACCTAACGGTTTATACCGAAATTAGGAGTGATGGTAAATCTATTTTTTATCGTAACAAAATCAATTGTGGTGTTGCATCGCCACCTACGTAAATAAATCCATCCTGACGAAATCGTTTTACCAGTACCCTGGCAGATTGAAGAGAGATCCCAAAAACCAATAAGCTTGGCTCACTGGGCCATACCCCTGATGGATCTCTGCTTTCACACTCTAGATAAATAAGATTGCGGGCCTCTATCTCTGCAATTAGTTTTTGCTCGGCAATCCGATTGTTTGTGTCAGAAGTTAACTTACCCAATGGGTTCCATGCCGTGATGAATGCCGCATGATCCTCTTTATTGGTTTGAAACCATCGTGCAAGCTCAGGGCTCGGTCGACCAACATTTAAGACAAATCGCTCAACAGTATTCACCAGATAGTCTGTCGCAAGGTATGCATCAATGGTTGCAACAGGAATGGCTGTTTTAAAAGTTGGGTAACCCCCTGAATTGGTAGGCATAGCAAATAGGCGTACATAAAGGCAGTTATTTGCTAGCTATCTGTGCTAGCGTGTAGTTCTTTAAGATACGTTTCTTGGCGTTTTCCAGAATATTTTTCTTACGATCTAGGGGAATTATGGTCATTGCATTTATACATATATGTAGAACTACTATGATACCACAAATATGACATATGCATATTAACTATTCAGTTGAATGTCTGCATTGTGCCAAAAGTAATTATCGAACATTGGGGCCATTAAATCTATCTGCAATATTGCCTACATCAGCAAGACTTTAGGGGGTTTAAGGTACGCCGAACTACTTCTACTACGCAACAGCCCACATGGAACCCTCCAGTTGTTGACGTTTCATTAATATCATGCCAACAGCAGAGAGTGCAACTCCCAAGCTGAATTGTACATAGTTTAGTAAGTTGAGCCGGATAACGGCTTCCCATTGTTCTCCTATTTTTATATCCATCCCCATAAATCCGATTACACTGATCAACATATAGACCAAGCCAAACATTTGTATGAATTGAATTCTTGTACGTTCTTCTGACCGGGTAATAACGATAAAGCAAATAGCTGTTATAAGATGGATGAGTTTGAGAGCGGTATAAGTTTCTAGAAATATTGTTTCTCCTGGGAAAAAATTAGGAATAAACCCTAGAAAGGTCACCCACATAAACATTGTGGCAAATATCCATGATATTTTGACCGAATCATTACTCATTCGATTGCTCCATAACTTGATAGCTAATATTATTAGCTGACACCTTTATTAAATTGTAGTGCTAACCCTTTTTATTAACGACCATGCTACCGCTTAGTTTAGGTATTGATTGGTCGAATGTCTGCTTTGGAGTGGATTGTTGCGCCAATCAGCGGACTACCTCTTGCAGAATTTGTCCTCTTGCCCCGGAAGGCTGCATGATGCCAACAAACGCTGAAAGTGTTGTAGCCACATCCACCGTTTGAATTTCACGGTAAATGCGTTGTGGTTTCAGGCCTGCACCCGCAAAAACTACCGGAACAAAAGTATCATAGCGCCAGGGTGAACCATGGGTTGCTGCGACGGTGAGACCTTCATAATCGTTAATAAACCAGTTAGGTTCGAACACCACATAGATATCGCCTGAACGTTTGGAATAAAAGTTATTCAGTACCGAGCGGTAAAGAGGTGTATCAGGTACATTGCCTTGCTGCAATGCTGTGCTGGAGACAGCAAGGGAGATGCCTGGAAACGCCGAAAGCTCTTTAACCACAGCCGCTTCTAATGCCTGTTGATTTATTTTCTTATTGTTGATCACCTCTTTACTTAAATACAGATAGGGACGCGCATATTTTTCCAGCAATTTGCCTTTGATCTTAAACTGTTTTTTCAATCGACTAATGGCTGCGTCTTTATCCCAACTATCAGGTTGTATATATCCTGCGGGGATATTAAGAGAATTACGATAGCCGGGCGAGTCAGCCCCACCATGATCGGCAGAAAGTACAATAAGTGTATTTTTAAGCCCAACTTGCTTATCTATAAATTTAAACAATTCTGCCAGTGTGTGGTCCAGCCTTAAAATATTATCTTCGGCTTCAAGACTCGATGGACCGAATATGTGACCCACATGATCAGTAGAGGAAAAACTGATGCTAAGGTAATCTATTATTTCATCTTCTCCAAGCTTCTCTTCAACTAATAAAGTTTTGGCAAAATCAAGGGTTAACTCATCACCGACAGGGCCAATTGTTAGCAAGGTCATATAGTACTTACTGTCGCTCTTTCCATATGGGTGTGGAAACACTCGACCAAAACCGGCAAGGTCTGTTTCCCACGCGCGGTCGTCCGAGTCTCCAAATAAATAGTTTTTGTTGTCGTGCAACAGCTGCCATGATTTTTCCGAATAGCGCTGCACCAGTTTCTTATCATTCCAGTCAATTACCCACTGAGGATATTTGTCATAGTAGTAGTTACTGGTGACAAACTCTCCGCTCGCTTTTGAGAACCAGAAAGCTTTACCTGCATGCCCGGCCATAGAAACTGCGCCACGATCTTTTACCGATACGCCGAAGACTTTTGCCTTGCCACCTGTATGACTTTTAAGCTCATCGCTAAACGTGGTGACCAAAATCGCAGCGGGAGAACGACCATCACCTCTCGCCGCACGCTGCGCGGAATCTATCTCTGTTTTATCGTCAACATCTGCACCACTGGTTAGCAACCTATAGTCAGGGTCTTCAATACTGTAGACGATCCGGCCTACTTCCCTGTCAAACCAGAGATTACCAATCATTCCATGGATGGAAGGGTGAGCGCCAGTTGCCAAGGTTACATGACCCACGATGGTTTCTGTATGCGCATGAGCATGGTGCGCATTGCTATAGACCACGCCTTTTTCCCAGAGATATTTGAAGCCGCCATCTTGCAGGCGATCATAGTAACGAGTTGGCAGGTCGCCACGAAGCTGGTCGACTGTAATCTGAAGAACCAGCTTTGGTTTCTTTTTGCCGGGTACCCAGTCGGCAGCAAGACTAACAGTGAAAGGTAGTTGGGAAAGAAAAAACAGGATCAGCAGTATTTTTTTATAATACACCCTTGCCACATGACTCCTCATGATTACTCTTCTCCATGTTACAGCGACATCGCAATCGCCAACCTACTTCATCTATCTATGTATACCTGATTACGGTGATTGATAAGAAATAGGGTTGCCCTAAAAAATTTAGCAAGCGGTTCTTCATTCTATTATTCGTCTTAAGCATATGGATAAACAAGACTCTGCCTATAACTTAATATAATTTGGAAAAGAAGAGAAGAGTTCTTATTAAAGGATAACCGACATGCGGAGTTTTTGAGTGCATCGTAATGTACTATGAATCAACGATTGAATGATTCCAGATAAATTCGTATACTCCCGGAAACCATAGACCCACACCAAGGTTTATTTAAGAATAAATACCGCGTCACAAGGATCGTTAGGATAGATTTAAACTAGCCTCTAAATATACAGATTCATGATTTAATTGCACGACAATAAATAAACTACAAGGGTAAGAATAATGAACAAATTCATTCGCATGTTTGCAATGTGTCTTCTTGGGTTGGTTTCGTCGGTCTATGCTGCAACTGACAAACCCAACATCCTGCTCATAATGAGCGATGATGTGGGCATCACGAACCTCAGTACCTACAGCAGAGGACTTGTGGGTTACCAGACACCCAACATCGACCGAATTGCCAATGAGGGCATGTTATTTACTGACTACTACGGCGAGCAGAGTTGTACGGCAGGTCGATCAGCCTTTATCACCGGCCAGAGTCCGTTGCGTACCGGGCTCACCAAAGTGGGGCTGCCCGGCTCTCCCCTGGGCCTCCAGCCAGAGGACCCCACGCTCGCCGAGTTACTCAAACCGTTGGGTTACATGACTGGCCAGTTTGGGAAAAATCACCTGGGTGACCGCAATGAGTATTTACCCACTGTGCACGGTTTTGATGAATTCTATGGAAACCTCTACCACCTCAATGCTGAGGAAGAGCCGGAGAGTGAGGACTAC
>QIFK01000066.1 GCA_003230615.1 Nitrosospira sp.
CCAGTGGTGAATCTATGTCTTGGTTGAAGGATGTGAGCGGGGCATTGTCTCCAGGCCAGCCGCTTTATGTGATTATGTATGCGGTAATGATCATATTCTTTTGTTTTTTTTATACTGCATTGGTGTTTAATCCTAAGGATACTGCAGAAAATTTGAAGAAAAGCGGAGCTTTTATTCCAGGTATTCGCCCTGGTGACCAGACCGCCAAGCATATTGAGCGTATTATGCTGCGTTTAACTCTGGCAGGGGCAATTTATGTAACGCTGGTATGTTTGCTGCCAGAGTTTTTAATCTTGCAATGGAACGTGCCCTTTTATTTTGGTGGAACTTCGCTATTGATTATTGTGGTTGTAACTATGGATTTTATGGCACAGGTGCAGGCCTACCTTATGTCGCAACAGTACGATAGCCTGCTGAAGAAAGCTAACTTTAAGGGTGGCAGTGGTTTGTCTGCAAGATAATTGCGACGAAGGATAGAATAATGGCTAAGGAAGAAACGATACAAATGCAAGGCGAGATACTAGAAACGCTGCCTAATGCAACGTTTCGTGTCAAGCTCGAAAACGGGCATGTGGTACTAGGGCATATTTCTGGCAAGATGCGTATGCATTACATTCGAATTTTACCGGGTGATAAAGTGACTGTAGATTTAACACCGTACGATTTAAGTAGAGCGCGAATTACATTTCGTGCCAAGTAGTAAGGGAAAGCAGACATGAAAGTATTGACATCAGTTAAGAAAATTTGCCGAAATTGCAAGATTATTCGGCGCAAAGGCGTGGTGCGAGTGATTTGTAAGGATCCTCGGCATAAGCAGCGCCAAGGTTGATTGAGTAGATACAGCTTTGGCTGTTATAATCCATAATTTTTATTTGTAGGGTATTTGTATGGCTCGTATTGCTGGAGTAAATATTCGAAATCATCAGCATGCAGAAATCGCGTTGACTGCGATTTACGGCATAGGCCGCACTGTGGCACGCCAGATTTGTGCGTCTGTGGGTATTGACGTATCCACAAAGATCAAGGATATAACTGACTCGCAAATGGATAAATTGCGAGACCATGTGACCAAATTCATGGTAGAAGGTGACTTGCGTCGAGAAGTATCAATGAACATTAAACGTTTAACGGATCTTGGCTGCTATCGAGGATTGCGTCACCGCCGTGGTCTGCCTGTTCGTGGCCAGCGTACAAAGACTAACGCTAGAACTCGTAAAGGTCCGCGTAAAGCTATTCGTTCCACGGGTGGAAGGCCGGCAGCAAGGTAAGTAATAGATACCAACAAATTGTAGATCAAAGGAATAATCAGATATGGTAAAAGCAGCTTCACGGGTACGTAAAAAGGTCAAGAAGAACGTGGCCGAGGGCATTGCCCATATTCATGCTTCATTTAACAACACTATAGTTACCATTACTGATCGTCAAGGAAACGCCTTGTCGTGGGCTACTTCCGGCGGAGCTGGCTTTAAAGGTTCGCGCAAAAGTACGCCATTTGCCGCCCAAGTTGCAGCTGAAAAGGCAAGTAAGGGTGCCCACGAGTGTGGAGTAAAGAACTTGGAAGTTCGTATCAAGGGTCCTGGTCCAGGTAGGGAGTCTGCGGTACGTGCATTGAATGCAGCTGGCTTTAAAATCACCAGTATTTCTGATGTGACGCCATTTCCACATAATGGCTGTCGCGCACCTAAAAAGCGTCGTATTTAAGTAGGATAGACTATGAGTAGATATCTTGGTCCAAAATGTCGCCAGTGTCGCCGTGAAGGTGAGAAGTTATTTTTAAAAGGCGAAAAGTGCTTTACTGACAAATGCGCAATAGAGCGCAGAAATTATCCTCCTGGTCAGCATGGACAAAAAAAAGCGAGATTGTCTGATTATGGTGTGCAATTAAGAGAAAAGCAGAAGCTGCGGCGTATTTATGGGGTGCTAGAGCGACAATTCCGCAATAATTATAAACTGGCAGACAGACAGCGTGGCATTACCGGGGAGAATCTTCTACGATTACTAGAATGCCGCCTTGATACTGTTTCGTATCGTATGGGGTTTGGTGCATCACGTTGTGAGGCACGCCAGATCGTACGCCACAATGGAATACTTGTAAATGGATGTCGTGTCAACATTCCGTCCTATCAGGTGAGCCCCGGTGATGTGGTTGAAGTAACTGAAAAGGCGAAAGACCAGCTACGTATCAAAAGTGCTGTGGAAGCTGCTGAGCAACGTAGCTTTCCAGAGTGGATGGAAGTAGATGTTAAGGCGAGGAAGGGAACCTTCAAAGCCCATCCAGAGCGTTCTGAATTACCTGCAACTATCCAAGAATCACTTGTTGTCGAATTATATTCTAAGTAACCAATCAATCAGAAAGTTTCCAGCAAAAGGACAGGCTATGCTAAGCAACACTTTTCTTACTCCACGTATCATTAATGTTCAAAATATTTCGCCGTTACATGCCAAAGTTACCATGGAGCCGTTTGAGCGCGGCTATGGGCATACTCTAGGTAACGCAATACGGCGAGTCTTGTTATCTTCAATGCCAGGATTTGCGCCGACAGAGGTTCAGATTAATGGTGTGGTACATGAGTATTCTGCCATCGATGGTGTACAGGAAGATGTGGTAGATATCCTGCTTAATATCAAGGGCATAGTTTTAAAGCTACATAACCAAACAGAGGCAATCTTGATGCTTAAGAAGAAGGGTGAAGGTGTGGTCACCGCGGGTGATATTGAGACTGGGCACGATGTAGAAATTATCAATCCAGACCATGTTGTTGCGCATCTTACTGCTGGTGGCAAGATAGACATGCAAATCAAGGTAGAGATGGGGCGTGGTTACGTACCAGGAACGGCTCGGCAACTAGCAAATGAGAGTAGTCGTACCGTTGGCAATATTTTGTTAGATGCTTCCTTTAGCCCAGTATACCGCGTAAGCTACGAAGTGGAGAACGCACGTGTAGAACAGCGTACCGACCTTGATAAATTGGTGATGGATATTGAAACCAATGGTGCCGTTGACCCTGAAGAGGCGATCCGATATGCTGCACGCGTGTTAGTAGAACAGCTATCAGTGTTTGCTGATCTCAAGGGCACACCCCTACCCGTGGAGCAGCCAGAGGCACCACAGATTGATCCAAGGTTGCTGCGACCTGTAGATGATCTAGAGCTTACTGTACGTTCTGCTAATTGTCTTAAGGCCGAAAACATTTACTATATAGGAGATCTAATTCAACGGACTGAAACTGAGCTCCTAAAAACTCCTAATTTGGGGAGAAAATCACTTAATGAAATTAAGGAAGTACTAGCTTCACGTGGATTTGCGCTGGGAATGAAGCTGGAAGATTGGCCACCTGCCAAGTTAGAAAATAGCGCAAAGGAAACAGACCATGCGGCACCATAGCGGACTAAGAAAATTAAATCGTACTACCAGTCATCGTTTAGCAATGTTTCGTAACATGACCAACTCTCTGTTACGTAATGAAGTTATCAAGACTACGTTGCCCAAAGCAAAAGAGTTACGTCGTATAGTGGAGCCAATGATCACTCTCGGCAAGAAGCCATCACTTGCCAACAGGAGGTTAGCGTTCAATCGTCTTCGTGATCGCGACATAGTTGGAAAGTTATTTTCTGAACTGGGCCCACGTTATCAGACACGTAACGGTGGTTACTTGCGTATTCTCAAATTTGGTTTTCGTAAGGGTGATAATGCTCCAATGGCGCTAGTCGAATTGCTGGATAGACAGGACCCAATTGCTGAGTCCACAGCTGGAAAAGCTGATGTATAGCTAGATGAAGTACTGTGGTAATAAAAAAAGCCGAGTTATCTCGGCTTTTTTTATATATTTGAGGGATAGTTGCCATACAATGGAATTACCTGTTTTTGGATAGAGTTGGGGCAAGTATTTGTAACTAAAATTTCTTTGTCAGAGTCATTATTGGGCTGATTGTCATACATTAAGGAGTTCCATGAAGCCGGTTGCAATTTTTCGACTGTTTTCCATCGAGGGTCCGGGGTATTTTTCAACATTTCTTGATTCCCATTATATTCCATGGAAACTCATCAAGGTCGACTTTGGTGAAGATCTTCCCGCCGGTCCTGAGCAATTCAGTGGATTAGTATTCATGGGAGGAGCGATGAGTGTGAACGATGATTTACCATGGATTGCTCCAGCGCAAGCATTAATTAGGCAAGCAGTAGGACTTGATATTCCAGTGTTGGGCCACTGTCTTGGCGGACAATTGATATCAAAAGCTCTAGGGGGCTTGGTGAGTAGTTGCCCAATCAAGGAAATTGGCTGGGGAAAAGTCAGCGTGGCAGATAACTTTATTGCTCGTGAATGGTTAAGTGACCTATCAGAATTTGAATCATTCCACTGGCATGGTGAAATTTTTTCCCTTCCCGAAGGCGCAACTCGGCTACTTTCAAGCAAATATTGTGAGAATCAAGCATTTGCAATAGGTATTCACTTGGGGATGCAATGTCACGTAGAAATGACCGAAGAGATGGTGAAAGTTTGGTATCAAGTGGGCGCTGAGGAAATTGCCAATAGCCCAGGGCCTGCGGTGCAATCGCAAGAAGCAGTAAGAAAAGATCTAGCTAATCGGGTATCCGCATTAAACGTAATTGCCAAATGCTTATATACAAAATGGATTTCTAGCTTAGCTATTTAGGATAAGGAAGTTTACGGTAACTGGAAGAGTGTATTTTATCTTATGAATTGTTTTCTATACCATACAATTTACTTGAACACAGCTGTTCAGCTGCTCTAAGTAATGCTGAAACATGGT
>QIFK01000152.1 GCA_003230615.1 Nitrosospira sp.
CACTTGATTCAATGAAGCGTAAACCACTGCACCGCCAAAACTATGCCCCATTATCACTATTCTACTTTTGACAGATTTAGGATTAGAGGTTTCAGTTGTGGCTTTTGCATGCACCATTTCTTCAAGTTTTACTATAACTTCGGTAACACCCAGTAATCCTACTTTATGAGCAGTGTTTTTACGCTCCCAAAAAGATGTGTATTTAACTATGGGTAGGGTTAATGAATCCCCACGCCAACCAACATACACACCTAGAATCTTACGTTTTGCACGCTCATCTTGTTGGCTGACTACGGTATTGGTATGCGAAAGTTCAGCAAGAAGTTGCTTAAATGACTCCACATTGGAATCATCAGGTGCGGCACTATGTTGCCAACCATGAACGAAAACAATGACAGTGACAGCATCAGAACCAGAAACCTGTGAATAGGTATCAAGGACTACGTTCATTTGCTCACGATCACGTAGCTGGCCCTGGTCATCAAACTCAATAAAACCTAAATGAAATTCCTTGTCTGTGTTTGGAAAATGCTGTGTGACTGCATAGTTCTCACAATTATCCAATGAGTCAGAAATACAATTACTTAATTCGCTATGATAAATTTTATTATGCGCACAGGCACCTAGCAATGCGCTTAGTGATAACACAACAAGTACTAAATATTTTTTATGAAACATAGTTGCTCCAATTGAGTTATCGGATCCACTGTCTATCAAGCAATTCTATGGCCTATAGTAAACTACCTAATTAAAAATAAGATAATAAGAAACCAGTTACTCAGTGACCATTTGTAAGTATCCTATTTCAAAATTATATCAGGGCTCGTGGGGCGATATGCATAGTCTGTAACTAACCCTATTCTTTTATCAATGTAGCACCTACGTCTCTTACCTTTCTCCAATTTTGGCGAAAAATTTTTTCAGGATAAAATTGAATACACGTTTTTGGCACAAAGCAGACACTCAGAGAGTCGCTCGTATTAAGGCATCAGTTTAAATATTTCCCTGTCGGAATAATCCAAGTGTTTACGCATCACTGCGCAAGATCCGCTTCTATTTCGTTAATTATGAGGGATATATTGTTCTGGCTGATACGGATAAAACCATCACGTGGTTGATCGAAATCATAGATAATAAACAATACTCCCGCGAGAACAAGGGCGAATGTCGTCATCCGCAATCGATTCATCCGACCTGAAATTCCTGCGCTAAAACCAGCAACTGATAATGTTGCTGATGCAATAAAAAGTAGCATTAATAGTACAGCGCTGGGCAACCTATCAACAGCTGCTGAGACCCGAGTTGTGTGTGCACTGATTACTTGATTCACCGCATCAACCAGCAGGGGCACCACGTTGGAGCCCGGTTGACTCTGCTTTACAATTTTCTCTGTGATGAACCACAATTTTGACTGCTCTTGTAAAGATTTCTGAATAATTTCTTGAAACTGCTCTTGAGTAATCCGTACTTCCTGCCTGACTATACGTGTACGAGCGTAATCGAGTAACGCCTGTTTTAGCTCAGTGCTTTCCGGTTTTGCAACCATGTCGGCACGTAAAAATGCAACGCGAATTGCGTTTGCTTCCACGGTGATTGATTGCTTACTTGCGTCGAACCGGCTTACTCCGGCTCCATAGGTGAAGGCCAGGATTAAACCAAGAAGAGCAAACATTGAAGTGAGGATATATTGACCGCTACTGGAATCGGTACCCTTCCATAATTCACGCCGGCTAAGCCCAACACGGTATCCTAATTCTAGCGCAGCAAATAAAACAATTAAAACGACTATGCCGATTAGCCATATAGATAATTGATAAAAATTACGGTATCCATAAGTAATGATCGCCTCTACTTTATTAGTTAGATGTGTTAACGCTAAATTGCCCGTCTGCATTACGCAGTAACAAAGTATTTGCTATCACCTGCCATGTGTCAATCTTAGTACTAGATTGTGTGAAAGAAACAAAATTTAATACCAATATGAATGTCCGCTCTTGGCACAAAGCAGACACTCAGAATCAAGACATAACTCGGTGGCGCAGCAAATTATTCAGTCTGGTTACTACATAAGCTCATAGCACATCTCTAATGTTTACTTCAGAATAGGTTCACCATGTCATCGAGGTGCTGCATTGGCAGATAATCCATTCGAGTTAAAACTTCACTGCAACATTTTTTCTACGGTGATGCGGCCCTCATCAAGCGCTCTTGCAAATTCAGTAACACGATAAATCGAGACAACGATGGCATAGCCAGTGACTAAGTAGAAAGCAGAAGCTAGAAGTGGGCCAAATGTAAAGTTGCTAATAAGACGTACGAAGCCATATAGCCCTTCGTAAAATACCAAGTAACAACCGAAGACGTAAGGTATGGAGCCACCAGCTGAGAGAAGCATTGGTCCCATTCCTCTTATTGGAGCACCCGCGTAGGCTTTATTAACTATCAACGCGACATAGCCAAAAAGAGCAAGTGGTGAAGTGAGCGCACCGCTCAACAGAAGTGTAGTGCGCGTAGAGATCCCATCTTGGAAGATAAGTATAACAGCCAAGATTGCAACTAGAACTGAGGCAATGTATCCCTTTGTACTAAGGTTAGCTAGAAAAAGATCAAGCTCCCTCCCAAAATGAACGACAGAAGGTGTGGCGTTTTTGTGCGCACTATCCATGTTTTATTAAACTCCGTTCTGAAACCTTTCATTTGAAGTAAAAAGCTATCATGGCGTACAGTGCTATGAGAACCGACAAATAAGCGTGTTGTTAACCAAGTTAAAGTGTAAGTTTGTCCTCGTTACCAATTCCATGAACCGTCTATATTCCACCGCGACTTCAATGGGTTCAGAATGCCAATCTTTACTAGTAACTGTCCAGAGAGGCTGCGTGCGTCTTGAAGAAATGCTCCAGTATCACGGCATTCTGGGTCTGGATTAAGCTTTAAGTTATAAACTTTTCCTATCGTCGACTCCATTAACGTTGTGCGCTCACCCAATGCCTTGACGCAAGGTGGGGCAAAATAAGTCTTTTCAGTCGAGTCAACAAAAACGACAGCATGTTTGGGTGGGCTTTTCGAAACACCAACTCCAAACCCGAGAGAAAAGAGAAAAAGTAAAAGGAGGGAAGTAAGCTTGGGAACAGTCACAAACCGGATCATAACACTTCCCCAAAGGCTAGCGGTTATTTAACAGACCCGTCGGCATGTACAGATCTTCTAAGCCCGCATTCGCGGGTTTTTCTTTGAGTCAACGAGTATACTGAGCCGAACAAAACGAAATAAGAAAAAAGGGAAGCATGTGGAGTAAGATTTTATCTGCAACAGCGATTACTATTTTCTTTCCCTGGTCATTGCTAGTATTGATCTTGCTGTACGGATGGGATAAGGCTCTCATAATCCTTAGAGAATTGGCTACAGATAGGTATGTCCTAATAGCCATACTTGTTATTACCGTCATAATCTTACAATTCGTAGTTCTACCGCCTCTTTGAGGTGAAAACGAAAGAAAACAGTCCCTATAGCTTTGAAATTAGAAACGATGGGGGGTACACCTAATATTGGGCTTACCTTATCCCCTGTGTTAGAGGTACTCCGTAAACCTACCTTGACACTATTTATAAAAATGTTCTTTCTATTTTGGCGCGAAAAAAATTTTCCAGAAATAAAATCTACAAATGTCCACTTTTGGCACAAAGCGACCTTGACAACAATGCTATCAGCCCAAAGCGATATATCGTTCTCTCTAATTAGTATCTATACTTTCTTTCTTCGCCCCATGATATGCTCCGTCCCCACCCGCATCTACACCACCGTCAACAGGTAGAATCACACCAGTCATCCAAGTAGCGTTGGCTAGATACAAAACGGCATCGGCTATATCTTTTGCTTTCCCATAACGACCAAGCGGTTGCATGTCGTTTAGAGCATTAAGTTGTTCGTCGGAAAGCTCCCCGTATAAAGATGTTGGAACGACTCCAAGAGCAACTGCATTTATCCGAATATTATCTGAAGCCAGTTCTACCGATAGATTTTTTGTTAGTGCCATGACACCACCTTTAGAAGCAATTGGTGCGCTGGAAGGAAGTCCATGCACTCCATTAGTGGCCAGAATTGTGCCAATATTAATGATTGACCCACCATTCCCCTTTTTTTGCATTTGTCTTACTACTGATTGTGTAAGTACAAAGGTTCCGCGTAGGTAACCAAGAAAGACGTCAAGCTCCTCAATGGTATATTCCGTGAATGGCTTCATAGAAAAAGTACCTGCATTATTTACAAGGGTATCAATCTGACCAAAATGCTCTACCGTTTTGTTTACGATCTGATTAGCTACTTCAGGATTGGTAATATCGCCTGTGATAATAGAAAGCTGATCTGGTTTGCCGATCAGTGCAGCAGCATTATCAAGTTTATCTCTATTGCGTCCATTTAGAACAACATTAAAGCCATCACGAACAAATGCTTCAGCAACTGCTAGCCCAATGCCACTACCGGACCCTGTAACTACAGCTGTTTTTTGATTTGTATTCATTGGTTATCTCCTAAAAATTGTTAAATAATATTGTTGTATTCTGATACTTTATTATTATGGTCAATGCCTGGCTTATTAACTTCTTTGTAAGCAAGGAGTCACGTACCTCGTTGAGACTAAAACGAATACTGAAAAGCTCAGAACAAGCAGCAAACTAAATATTGAAAATGTAATCATTTTATTTCTCCTAAAAATTG
>QIFK01000039.1 GCA_003230615.1 Nitrosospira sp.
GCGCTTGTTGGGTTCAATGTCAAAGCATAGAAAAGCAGCTTCCCATAACATTATTTTAGTTTTCTGCTTCCAAAGAATCCAATTTGGCTCTAGCCATTCGTCACGGTCTAGGTTGCCTCTTGATACCAGTTTAATTGGTACTGGTATTTTTGAAATATCCATCTTTTCGTCTATCATGGCATCTCCTACTGTGACTACTGCCTGCATAGCTCATCCGCAATTCATAAAATTAATCTTGTCACAGTCACGCACCATCTTTTGCGTATTAACAATTTGAGAAGGCGTTATCTATTTAGTACTTAACACATTATTCTAATTAGCAAATTAATTCTGTGATTAAAATCACACAATGAAATGCAAAATTAGATAATGAATAAAGTTAGTGGCTTCATCCGTAAACTGTTATGCGTATTGCAAGAATATATAAAAGGTGGGATCACTAAGTTAGGAAAAGGTGAGTTTGAGTAAAAAATTGACTGGCTCGAGATAGCGAGAATCACATTTCTACCTGGAGCCCTTGCCATTAACGTTTTAGATATAATTAATTTCCCTAGCACCAAAAAATAAACCAACAGATTCATTGGATTCTATTGGACTACCATAGATGCGACCATCAGTTCTGCTTCAAAACAGTCGTTAACGAATAACCGATTCAACCCAAATACAGGATATTCTACATATTATTTACTATCCATATACCAACAAACGTACCAACAGATTTGTTACCCTTGAAGTATTTAGAAATGTGACTTATTGCCATTTTTTTCTAGTTATTTATCAGCAAATGTCCAGCCGACTCCCCATCACATAGCTATATTGGAAAGTGTAGTAGGATCTACCAAGACTGTGATAAGTTCACTCTTCCCTATTGAGGGTGGTATCGTCCTAACTAATTACAAATTTCAACCCAAATCGATAAAAAATAACGGTAATCTGTCAGGGTGCAGGTGCCTAATCAGCATCTTACTAGCATAAATAATCAATATTAGCCTTAGTGCTAATATTGCTAGCTTAAAAAGGGTTTTTTCATTTTTGTGAATAATTCTGGTTCATACAACTCCCTATTACTGAATGGTGCTCTCAACTATGCCATACAAAGCAAGCTCTCTTTAAGGAATATGATTTTGTACTTTACTCAACGCAAATTTAATAGTTGAAACCAGTCATGCTGGAACTGCGCCATATTAGCAAAGCTTATGCAAACGGTAAGAGGGTGCTGACTGATTTGTCCTACGCCCTCAGTGCTAAAGAGTATGTATCGATAATGGGTGAATCCGGAGTTGGCAAATCAACACTGCTGAACCTGATTGCTGGTTTGGATACCCCTGACTCAGGCGAGATACTAATAGATGGCATTTCCATGACGTCGCTGAATGACGATACAGCAACCCGGTTGCGACGCAAAAAATTTGGCTTTGTCTTTCAAGCGTTTCATATCCTACCGCATCTAACTTTGAGTCAGAACATAGCTCTGCCATTATTGCTGAATGGAGTCTCCTGGAAACTAACTGAAAAACGCATTATGCAAATGCTAGAATCGGTTGGATTGCACGGCAGAGGACAGCATTTCCCACGCCAACTATCGGCAGGAGAATTGCAACGGGTTGCTATTGCCCGAGCATTGGTACATCGCCCTAAATTTATTCTAGCCGATGAACCAACTGGCAATCTTGATCCAGACACTGCGCAAGAAATTCTCATGCTAATGAGAACGGAAATTAAAGCAAATGGTGCATCTGGCATCATCGTTACCCATTCACACGCAGCTGCGGCAACAGCAGATCAAGTGCTAGTGCTAACAAAAAATGGACTTAGCCCGCTTGATTCAGTACATTCGGCAGATTCGCTTCAAACGAGATGAAGAGCATCACGCTGTCACGCTGGTTGTTATTAAGCGAATGGAAGACTCATCTGACACAAGCTGCCGTCACCATCTCTGCAATCGCACTCGGGATAGCACTCGGTTTTGCAGTTCATTTGATCAACACAGCCGCCTTCAACGAATTTTCAGCCGTCGCAAAGAGTCTTTCCGGCGAGTCCGATCTACAAGTGCGTGGCACTCAAGCAAACTTTGCTGAGCTACTTTATCCGGCTTTAGCCCAGCGTAACGGTGTCGAACTTGCCAGCCCGGTATTGGAACTTAATGTAGTTGTCCCCGGAGCCACTGTCAAACGAAAAAACGTCACCTTAAAAATTCTCGGACTTGATATTTTTCGCGCTGCAAATATCGCGCCAGGTCTGATCGGTATGCCAGCTGAAGATAGGCAATTTGATACTCTGGCAGACGATGCTATTTTTCTATCCCCTGCTGCAATGGAATGGCTGAAGGTAAAGCGGGGTGATCCTATGAAACTACGTGTGGGAACACAAACCGTCATGCTACGTGTCGCGGGTGGTCTGGTACGAACCCGTGCCGGCCAACGTATTGGAGTTATGGATATCGGTGCGGCTCAGTGGCACTTCCAGCGTATCGGTAAATTATCCCGTATCGAATTGAAATTGATGCAAGGTATCAATCATGAAGTGTTCAAAACGAAGCTGAAGCGAGATTTGGGCGAACAATACCTTGTCACTGAAATCGCAGATCAGGAAACGCGTGTGGCTAATATGTCACGTGCCTATCGCGTCAATCTGAATATGCTCGCCTTGGTAGCACTATTTACCGGCGTGTTCCTAGTATTCTCTACGCAGGCGTTGTCGGTCGTTCGGCGGCGTCACCAGTTTGCGTTGCTGCGGGTGCTCGGACTAACGCGAAGGCAATTACTGACCCAAATTTTATTGGAGGGAACACTCTTTGGTACCATTGGTTCGTTGCTTGGTCTTGCCCTAGGCTATGCGATGGCTTCGACAGCATTGAATGTTTGGGGGGGAGATCTGGGAGGGGGATTTTTCCCAGGAATACAACCGAGTGTGCATTTTGAATCATTGACAACCGCAATCTTTTTCTTTCTGGGATTGAGCGTTACTTTGTTAGGCAGCGCCGCTCCCGCCTGGGAAGCAGCAAGTGCCCGTCCCGCGCCGGCACTCAAATCTGGAGGTGAAGAAGCAGCGCTTACGAAGTTAGCTACACCCTGGCTGGCACTTACTTGCTTAGCATTAGGGGGCTTGCTCACACAATTGCCACCGATTTTTGATTTGCCGATCTTTGGTTATCTCGCAGTAGCACTGTTACTGATCGGTGGCATTGCACTCATGCCTCGCTTTTCAGCATTTATTTTCTCCGCTATATTTTTTGTGGTAACCCGACGTACGTCCAATGCCATATCGACACTAGCACTGACACGTTTGGCCAATACCCCCAACCAGGCTGCTGTCGCTTTGGGAGGTGTGCTGGCAAGTTTTAGTCTAGTGGTTGCTATGGCAATCATGGTAACCAGTTTTCGAATATCGCTTACTGATTGGCTACAGCATATCCTACCTGCCGATTTATATGTACGGACTGCTGCAAGCGGCGATACACGTGGCCTTACACCGGATGAAATAAAAGTGCTTTCGGCTACATCTGGTATCTCCCGTGCGGACTTTTTCCGCTCATCGCAATTAATGCTTGACCCAACGCGGCCTAGCATCGCTTTGATTGCCCGACCCATTAACATGACCGATCCCGGCAATACCTTGCCGATAACAGGTGAAGTAATCGCGCCCGCCTTGCTCCCGAAGGATGCGATCCCAATCTGGGTATCAGAAGCGATAGTTGATCTATATGGCTATACCCTTGGCAAGCAAGTAACGTTGCCAATAGGAGTATCTTCAACTAACTTTGTTGTCGCTGGTGTGTGGCGTGACTATGGGCGGCAATTCGGTGCAATACAGATGCAACTAACTGATTATCAAACATTGTCTGGCGATCAGAAAGTGAATGATGCCGCACTTTGGTTGCAAACTGATGTTGCGCCCGCTCAGGTGATTGCATCATTAAAACGCTTACCATTTGGTAGTGCCTTGGAATTTTCGAAACCTGACCAGATCCGTGCATTAAGCCTGAATATTTTCGACCGCAGTTTTATGGTAACTTATTTGCTAGAAGCCGTCGCTATAGTTATAGGGCTGCTGGGTGTAGCAGCGAGTTTCTCGGCACAAACTTTGGCGCGCACTAAAGAATTTGGCATATTGCGACATATCGGCGTAACGCCCCGACAGATTCTCGGTATGCTGGCAGTCGAAGGCGGGCTACTGACTGGGCTTGGCATTGTGCTTGGATTTGTGCTTGGTTGGTGCATCAGCCTGATTCTTGTCTTTATCGTGAATCCCCAGTCGTTCCATTGGACCATGCAATTAAGTCTGCCGTGGAAAGGATTGATAGCAGTATCTCTGGTCTTACTGGTGTCGGCTGCTTTGACTGCGCTAGTATCGGGACGACATGCAGTCTTGGGCAATGCAATACGTGCGGTAAGGGAGGATTGGTAATGCAATTTTTTATACTCTGTCTCACCCGCATTGGTTGGCCTCAAGAAAATGAATGCCGGATCATGCTGTTTGCAAGAATGATATTTTTTTCGTCATATCTGGTTGCAACCAGCGCTTTTGCTGAGTCACCTCGTTTGCCCCCTCAGTTTTCTCCAGTTACCCCTGATGTAGTGCTTACCTTTCCCCATGACTTTGGTGCCCATCCAGATTTCCGTACCGAATGGTGGTACATAACGGGTTGGTTAGAGACTCCCGATAAAAAACCACTTGGCTTTCAG
>QIFK01000189.1 GCA_003230615.1 Nitrosospira sp.
TAACGGTGAGTTTAATAGCACCGATTGCAATGGAAGAGGGTTTGCGTTTTGCTATTCGTGAGGGCGGTAGAACCGTTGGTGCGGGTGTAGTAGCAAAAATTATTGAGTAACTAATAGGGGGGTAGGAATCAAGTTAAGGGGTTGAAGTTTTGTGTGCTCATAAATTTAGTTTGTTAGAATCTCTAGATTTTTGGCCCTTATTAATTCCTAGTTCATGAAGGAAATTATAGGCCAGTAGCTCAATTGGCAGAGCGTCGGTCTCCAAAACCGAAGGTTGGGGGTTCGATGCCCTCCTGGCCTGCCAAAATAAGGACTTTTATGAAAAGATTAGTTATGTGTTGCCGTGTATCCCTGATGATGGATACTGAGTTCTTAATGTCACGAATACAAGATACTTTAATAGTTCCTCGTGCAAAAACTGCAGTTTACGTAAATCAGTTTCTGCATGACTTTTTTAATATATGAGCATTACGGGCGAAGTGGGATAGAGTGGATAAGATTAAACTCGGGTTCGCGCTTCTGCTAATGGCGGCTGGTGTTGCTGGTTTCTATTACTTACGTGATAGCGCCATGGTAATACGCGTGGTATCAGTACTGACGGGCTTTCTACTGGCAGCTACAGTAGCTTGGTTTACCGTTCAAGGTAAGCAGTTTTACGCATTCAGTAGAGAGTCTTCAGAAGAAACAAAAAAAGTAGTATGGCCAAATAGAAAAGAAACAGTTCAGATGACTGGCCTCGTGTTTGCTTTTGTTGTAGTGATGGCAATATTTTTATGGATGGTGGATGCTGGTTTATTATTGTCAGTGAAGTACATGATGGGGCGCGGAGAAGGTGATGGATAAAAAATGGTTTGTAGTTCACGCCTATTCTGGTTATGAGAAAAAGATACAGCGTACGTTGCAAGAGCGGATCAATCGCGCTGGAATGCAAGATAAATTTGGACAGATACTAGTTCCAGTAGAGGAAGTAGTTGAAATGAAGGGAGGCCAGAAAAACCTCAGTGAACGAAAATTCTTCCCCGGGTATGTGCTGGTAGAGATGGAGATGAGCGACGAAGCATGGCACCTTGTTAATAACACTGCAAAGGTTACAGGTTTTGTCGGAGGCTCAGCCATGAAGCCGACACCTATCAGCGTGAAAGAAGTGCAGAATATTCTCAGGCAGATTCAAGAAGGGGTAGAGAAACCCAGGCCTAAGATACTTTTTGAGACTGGAGAGGCAGTACGAGTTAAGGAGGGTCCTTTTACAGATTTCCATGGTAATGTGGAAGACGTGAATTATGACAAGAGCAAGATAAGAGTATCAGTCTCAATTTTTGGTCGTCCCACCCCAGTGGAGTTGGATTTTAGCCAAGTTGAGAAAGCCTGAAGTATTTGTGAGGCGGAAAGACTTTATTGTTGATTTAGAGGGTTTGTTTACGCTAAATGATGGTCTTGTATTTTTTAACCAAGGTGCGTGCTTTAGGGTTCATATGCGCTTAACAGGAGAATTGTTGTGGCGAAGAAGATAGTTGGTTATATCAAGCTGCAAGTGCCAGCAGGTAAGGCAAATCCCAGCCCGCCTATTGGTCCCGCACTTGGTCAGCGCGGCTTGAACATTATGGAGTTTTGTAAAGCATTCAATGCTGCTACCCAGAAAATGGAAGCGGGGCTCCCGGTTCCAGTGGTGATTACCGCTTACGCTGACAAAAGTTTCACGTTCATCATGAAAACCACGCCGGCGGCAGTACTGATTAAGAAAGCGGCGGGTATAACAAAAGGCAGCTCTACTCCAAACAGTAACAAAGTAGGTAAATTGACGCGCAAGCAAGTAGAAGAAATTGCCAAGGTAAAAATACCTGATTTAACTGCTGCTGATACCAGTGCAGCAGTTAGCACTATTGCTGGCAGTGCGCGTAGCATGGGCATAGAGGTTGAGGGCTTTTAACATGGCGCATATATCTAAACGTTTTAAAGAGATTTCTGGAAAAGTGGATCACAGTAAGCTTTATTCCCTACTGGATGCCCTTAAGATTATCAAGGAAACGGCTACGGCAAAATTTGATGAGTCTGTTGATATAGCTGTCAATCTAGGTATAGATGTAAAAAAGTCAGATCAGACTGTACGTGGTTCGGTGGTGTTGCCAGCTGGGACAGGCAAGACTATGCGTGTAGCTGTATTCGCACAAGGTGAAAAGGCCAAGGATGCTCTTGCAGCTGGCGCTGACATTGTTGGGTTTGAAGACTTAGCAGAACAAATCAAATCGGGTAATATTAATTTCGATTTAGTTATCGCTAGCCCTGATGCCATGCGTATTGTTGGTCAATTGGGGCAGATATTAGGTCCACGCGGATTGATGCCCAATCCTAAAGTAGGAACAGTGACACCAGATGTTGTGGGCGCAGTCAAAAATGCAAAAGCAGGCCAGGTTCAATATCGTGCAGATAAGGCTGGAATTGTTCAATGTACTATTGGTCGTGCATCGTTTAGTTTGGATGAGCTGAAACAGAACACGCTGGCGCTGGTGGAAGCGCTTAACAAATCGAAGCCAGTCGCATCCAAAGGTATCTATCTGATAAAGATGGCGGTATCCAGCACCATGGGTATTGGGGTACGGGTTGACCAGGCTAGTTTGACACTGTAAAAATTTTTAGAGGGATTTGTAAGGCTTTGGGCTGCCGGGTGAGCGTATTTGGTCAATCCGGTGGGTTATCAAAGACCGTTGGGGTTTTCAGGTTTCAGAAAACATGGCAGCCATTGTTTTATCATGTTATCAACAGTCACTTGAGAGCTTAATTGCGAGATAGGGATGGGGTTTTTAAATAGGTGTATAGGCTATTCACCTCTAATTTTTGATCATCCATTATTTTTAGCGCCCAGCGTAGATGGCGTATCCGAAAAAACAGGAATTGGTTTATCTCCTGATCAAAGGTCGCCGGTTTGCGGTATTGGGATGGGGTTACGAGATTGTTCTCGACACCAGAAACTCAACGCCGAATATAACTGATGGAGAATGTACCTTGAGTCTTAATCTTGAAGGGAAAAAAGCAGTAGTCGCAGAGGTCAGTACTCAGTTAGCAAAGGCCAAGGCTATTATTATTGCAGAGTATAGAGGCCTAGAGGTTGGACACATGACACAGTTGCGGACAAAGGCGCGCCAGTCAGGGGTCTATTTCCGTGTGATAAAGAACTCACTTGCACGACGTGTAGTTGCAGACACACCATTTGCTGAGCTTTCTAAGCACTTGGTGGGCCCACTCGCTTATTGCATTGGAAGTGATCCGGTAGCAGCAGCAAAAGTGCTGCATGAGTTTGCAAAGGACAATGATAAGTTAGTGATTAAAGCTGGAGCAATGGCTAATTTAGTGATGTCTGAAAAGGATGTTGCGAATCTCGCTACCATGCTGAGTCGTGAAGAACTGCTGTCGAAACTGTTGGGTACAATGCAGGCACCCATCGTCAATTTTGTTAGAACGCTAAACGAGGTGCCAACAAAGTTTGTGCGCGGTCTTGCTGCTGTACGTGATCAAAAACAGGTTATTTAATTCGGTTTCAGATGTTTCAACTTAAGAATTTGAAACTGTGACTAAACTAAAAATTTATACTTATTAGGAGAAAATTATGGCTGTTGCCAAAGTAGAAATTCTAGATTTAATTTCCAATATGACCGTGCTTGAGCTTTCACAGCTAATTAAGGAAATGGAAGAAAAGTTTGGCGTCTCCGCCGCTGCATCTGCAGTTGCGGCAGCTCCTCCTCCTGCTGCTTCTGCTGAGAAGGCGGAGGAACAAACCGAGTTTTCTGTAACACTCACCGCTGTTGGCGCAAGTAAGGTTAGTGTGATCAAAGTTGTGCGTACAGTTACTGGTCTAGGTTTAAAAGAAGCTAAAGATCTGGTTGATGGCGCGCCCAAAGTAGTAAAGGAGGGGGTTTCAAAGGCTGATGCAGAAGCTATTCAGAAGCAACTAACCGAAGCCGGCGCAACTTGTGAACTTAAATAATGTGTTTGTTCAAAGAGTAAAGCTAGTGGAACAAAATATGTTACTGGAGTTAGTTTCTTAGACTCATGATATTTTTGTACCACTGAATGTATAACACAGTAGTCAGGAACATAAACTCTGTTTTCTGCTCCCCCGGAGAATTTCTATGAGCTATTCGTTTACCGAGAAAAAGCGTATCCGTAAAAGTTTCGCCAAGCGTGCTAGTGTCTTGCCAATTCCATTTCTGCTTGCTACTCAGCTTGAATCCTACGCAGCTTTTTTGCAAGAGCATATCCCAGAATCCCAACGTGAAAATCAAGGGTTGCAAGCGGCGTTTACTTCGATTTTCCCAATCGAGAGCCATTCTAAGAATGCACGTCTTGACTTTGTCAGTTATAAGCTTGGCGCACCCCCATTCGACGTCAAGGAGTGCCAGCAGCGCGGCCTCACTTATGCTTCTCCGTTACGTGCTATGGCACGTCTAACCATCATGGACAAAGAAGCTTCCAAGCCGACAGTAAAGGAAATGAGACAGCAGGAAGTTTACATGGGGGAAATTCCTCTGATGACCAATACCGGTTCGTTTGTTATTAACGGTACTGAACGTGTGATTGTGTCGCAATTGCACCGCTCACCTGGCGTATTTTTTGAGCATGATCGTGGCAAGACACATT
>QIFK01000190.1 GCA_003230615.1 Nitrosospira sp.
CCTTTTATTTTTGGCCGTGGTGGCGAGGAAATTGAAACGCTAACCTTTCATGGTATTCCTTTTCAGGTAGTGCCAGGTATAACGGCAGCTTCTGGGGTGGCATCCTATGCGGGCATTCCCCTTACCCATCGCGATTATGCACAATCTTGTATTTTCGTAGCTGGCCATCTAAAAAATGGTAGCGTGGATCTTGATTGGCCCACACTAGCGCGGCCGGGCCAAACTATTGTAGTTTACATGGGACTACTTGGATTACCTGTGTTGTGTCAGCAATTAATTACACATGGCCTACCTACCACGACACCTGCAGTTATTGTGCAACAAGGCACCACACATGCACAACGTGTACTAGTCGGCTCGTTAGAAACACTACCAAACTTGGCTGCCTCTGCAAATCTTACTCCCCCCACCCTCATTATCATCGGCGAAGTAGTAAATCTGCATCGAAACCTTGCGTGGTTCGAGCCGAAAGGTAATCTATACGCTCAAGCACCCGAGGCAACTAAAGAAAAGCCAAAGATAAAAAACTAAAGAATTTAGGCGCTGCGGGCACCCAGTTATTTGTTCGGTTGCGCCGTTATACGTAAATACGGACGTGGTGCTCTGTAACCTTTCGGATATTTCTGCTTGATAACTTCCTCATCCTGTATTGTCAATGGGATAATTACATCCTCGCCATCACACCAATTTCCTGGAGTAGCTACCGAGTAATTATCAGTCAATTGTAGTGCGTCAATAACGCGCAATACTTCATCAAAATTGCGCCCGGTACTCATTGGATACGTAATAATAAGGCGCACCTTCTTTTTTGGATCAATAATGAAAAGCGAGCGCACTGTCATGGTTTCCGACTGATTTGGGTGAATCATATCGAACAATACTGAGACCTTTCTATCTACATCTGCGATGATTGGAAAACTGACAATAGTATTTTGAGTCTCTTCAATATCCTTGATCCACTCAACATGCTTATCCACAGGATCAACTGATAATCCGATCGCTTTTACATTTCGTTTGTCAAATTCAGACTTGAGTTTTGCGGTTAAACCAAGTTCAGTTGTACATACAGGTGTAAAATCTGCAGGATGTGAGAACAATACTGTCCAAGAGTCCCCTGACCACTCATAAAATTTTATCCTTCCGATCGATGAATCTTGTTCAAAATCAGGCGCTACATCGCCTAAACGTATAGTCATGGCAACCCCCCGCTTGGTAAATGAATGATATTCCAAATATAGCCCCTCTACTTCAAGGATTCAACAACTATTATCCATTCTCTGTACGACATAACAAAATTTCCCTCCATTGATAAACAACAGAAGTTAAATTTTTTGCAGGCCTCTAATTATGCAATTTATCAGAGTTGAACGTTTTCTCAAGTATTTGAGATTTTTTGGAAAAAACCTTGTTCTTAGAAACCTACTAACTGTGCCACATATTTTTCCTAGCCAAAACAGTTCCCACTTGATATGCACTTTGAATTTGCAAATGAATCTAAGACAAGCAAAGGCCTTCCATTGACAGAAATCCTATGCTTTGCTACGCTAATCCAATAGGTTACTAAACACTACTTGAAAGAAATTTACTACGTAAGTGATATGGTAAAACATTCCATCCCTTTCCTATAAAAAGATTAATTAAAACGCTGGATAAATAACTGGCAATTTAGAGGAAAAGCAACTTTCCCAGAAAAAAGAATTAGTGATAATGCGTAATCTCATTTGTTAAAACAGGAGAAAAAAGTAATGATACCAGGCGAAGTTAAGGTGGGGGAAGGCAACATTATATGTAATCCTGGCCGTAAAACAGTGAAAGTTAAGGCAATAAATACGGGTGATCGACCGGTACAAATTGGATCACACTTTCATTTTTTTGAAGTAAATAGAGCGATGAGTTTCAGCCGTGAAAAAGCTTTCGGTATGCGTTTAAATATCCCAGCAAGTACTGCAGTTCGTTTTGAACCAGGAGAAGAAAAAGAAGTAGAACTTGTGGAAATAGGTGGGTCTCGTTCTGTCTTTGGACACAATGATCTTGTGAACGGTAGTGTAACGCAAGATGTCAACAAAGATGCAGCAATGCAGCTTCTGAAAAGCAAAAACTTTAAGGATAAATAATCATGAGTCTGACGATGAGCAAAAAGAACTATGCCAATTTATTTGGGCCCACAACAGGTGACAAAGTACGCTTGGGAGACACGGATCTTTTTATTGAGATAGAGAAGGATCACAATGCTTATGGAGATGAAGCAAAATTTGGCGGCGGAAAAAGCATTCGTGATGGTATGGGTCAGTCGTCAACTGCAACAAGAAATCAAGACGTTCTAGATTTAGTGATTACCGGTGCGATTATTATTGACCACTGGGGGATTGAAAAAGCCGACATTGGAATAAAAGATGGCAAAATTGTTGGTATAGGTAAAGCTGGAAATCCAGATATGATGGATGGGGTTTCTCCCAACATGGTAATTGGTGCCTCTACCGAGGTGCATGGCGCTTATGGTTTTATAGCTACTGCGGGTGGAATGGACGCCCATATTCACTTTATCAGTTCCACTTTAATTGAAACTGCCTTATTCAGCGGCATAACCACGATGCTGGGCGGCGGTACCGGTCCAGCAGATGGGACCAATGCAACAACTGTAACTCCTGGTAAATGGAATATCCAGAAAATGCTAGAAGCATCTGAAGCGTTCCCTATGAATCTGGGTTATTTTGGGAAGGGAAACTGCTCTACTGAGGCACCTCTAGCAGAACAAGTTGAAGCCGGTGCTTGTGGCCTAAAAATTCATGAGGATTGGGGCTCAACACCAGCTGTTATCAATGCCTGCTTAAATGCTGCTGATAAATTTGATGTTCAAGTCGCTATTCATACTGACACATTGAATGAAGCAGGATTCGTGGAAGATACTGTGAATGCGATCAACGGGCGTGTGATTCATACTTTCCATACGGAAGGGGCTGGTGGCGGTCATGCGCCGGACATTATCAAAGTAGCGATGTATCCGAATATATTACCATCATCGACAAATCCAACCCGCCCATACACTGTTAACACATTTGATGAACACATGGATATGTTAATGGTATGCCACCACCTAAGTAGAAATATCCCTGAAGACGTATCCTTTGCAGATTCACGTATTCGTCCAGAAACAATGGGGGCGGAGGATATTCTGCACGATCGAGGCATCTTCAGCATGATGTCTTCTGATTCACAAGCAATGGGTCGTGTAGGTGAAGTGATTTGCCGTACATGGCAAACTGCTGACAAAATGAAAAAACAGTTTGGTGCACTGGAAGAAGATAAGAAAAATAATAATGATAACTTTCGGGTTAAACGATACATTTCTAAATACACCATCAATCCTGCTATTACACACGGTATTTCTCAGTACGTAGGGTCGATTGAGCCAGGTAAAATGGCTGATATTGTTTTATGGAACCCCGCTATGTTTGGTGTTAAACCAGAACTTATTATCAAAGGCGGAATGATCATAGCTAGCAAAATGGGAGATGCAAATGCCTCTATCCCTACCCCTCAACCAGTAATTTATCGTAATATGTTTGGCGCATATGGCAACGCGTTATTTAAAACTTGTGCAACATTCGTTTCTAAAGCCTCTATAGACAAGGGGATTGTGGCAGAATATGGGCTGCAGAAAATTGTCTTACCGGTTTCAAACTGTAGAACTATTGGTAAGAAAGATTTGATTCACAATGATAAGACACCCGATCTTTCTGTAAACCCTGAGAACCACGAAGTGAAAGTGGATGGTGTAAAAATATCTTGTGAGCCAGCCAAAGAAATAGCATTAGCACAGCGCTACTTCTTATTTTAATAATTGTAGGATCTTTATTTTTTAACTATTGGTGGAACTATGCATTTAACACCTCGTGAAATTGAAAAGCTAATGCTTCACAGTGCTGGAGAATTAGCTAAAAAAAGAAAGTTAAGGGGTGTAAAGTTGAATCACCCCGAGTCTATTGCATTGATTTGTAGCGAACTGATGGAAGCTGCACGTGACGGTAAAACCGTTGCACAATTAATGCAACTAGGCGCAACATTTCTAACGAAAGCAGATGTGATGGAAGGTGTAGCAGAAATGATTCACGACGTACAGATAGAAGCAACCTTCCCGGATGGAACGAAATTAGTAACAGTGCACGATCCCATCCGCTAGCAAAAGATCTACAAATAAAACTTGCTTGTCGTGTTTTCATTCACATAAAGCAACCAATACAGGGATAATTTGTCAATTAGCACACTCAGTAAGCTCAGGGTGTTTGACTAATGTTTGCCAATGAGTATTGGCTATGACTTATTTGAATTAACACCAGCCACTTATGCATTACTAAGAATATTTCTATGTTCCTCCTATTAATAGTGGGCTTAGCAAACTTAAGCTAGTTATACTATAGATAGAAAGTCTACCTATATTCTCAACAATCACAATCTCCTATAGAAACAGATCGACTGCTACAATAGCACTGCCAAATGTCTGGTAATTGAACAAGTTTCTGACTACACACATAACTATTGATTCTAACAACTTTTATGGAATAAGTTGGATATGATTATTAATGAAATAATTGGCAATA
>QIFK01000062.1 GCA_003230615.1 Nitrosospira sp.
CTCAATCATATACTTAATGCTAACCAAGACAAACCGTTGACAAACCCTATGATCGACCTTAAACCCTAAGCTCTGTAGATCAGCCTAACTTACGGAAATAGTAAATTATTGATAGCTCATGAATTTATGATGCTGAGTAATCTAACGATTATTATTGTGAGGTCTTGTACCGCGTGACAACCAATTTTACTTTTACACGTTATATTATCGAGAGCTACACTCATCATTTTAGTAGAAACTGAAGGATAGATACTTTGTGTCGCCATAACGGAGGCTTTTTATGAAAACAATTAAATTAATCTGTTTCGTGGTTGCCTTATTTGGATTGACATTTAACAGTTCAGTATGGGCCCGTGGTAGACACCATCACGGACACCATCACGGGCATCATCAAAATCATATTGGTGGACTCGTATTAGGATTGGCCTTGGGATCGGCCTTACGTTATGGTTTAGGGTATGGTGGCTATAGTGGGTATAATGGTTATGGAACACGTTATTATTTGCCCCATAACGCATATCGACCTGTGGTAACAGTACCTGTAGTACCATCAGTGTACTTTCAACGATAGAAAGTTGTGAGGAAAGTTGCATTTTAAAGACCAATTTTTGACAAAACTACCATAACCTATCGGTCTATTACCTGTCTGCCAGAAAGAACCCCTCAACCAACTGTGAACTAAGGAGGGAATCATGTTAAAACCACGCGAACTATCTTTACTCTTGTTAGCCTGCTTCTTGCTCACCGCGTGCGCGAACATGCCAACAGGCCCCAGCATGATGGCTCTACCGGGTTCTGGTAAAAGCTTCGACAAATTCCATAACGACGACAATCAGTGCAGACAGTTTGCCCATGAACGAGTAAACAAAACTAGTGCTGATAATGTTTCAGAGTATGGCAATCAACAACGTTACGACACCAGCTATGTACAATGTATGTACGCACAAGGTCATCGTGTTCCTGTGTATGGACAATTCACTGATGCTCCTGGCGACAATAGCAATCTGAACAAAAATATTCCACCTCCGCCGCCAGGAAAACCACCTCCGCCCCCTAAGTGACGCCTCTGATAAAAATCCTAGAAAATAATCTTTTAACAAATAGCTTTGTATGCCGTATCTCAATCCCATGTCATGGATATCTCCCTGAAATACGTTGTTATTCTGTATTTAATGCAGAAATGAAAAGGGACGCGTACACATACTTACCCTCGTGGATGATGCTTAGCATGCAACTGCTTTAGTCTTGCACTTGCAACGTGTGTATAGATTTGTGTGGTAGAAATGTCAGAATGTCCCAACAACAGCTGTACAACACGCAAGTCAGCGCCATGGTTAAGCAGGTGAGTAGCAAAAGCGTGGCGGAGTGTATGTGGTGATAGCGGTTTGTTGATACCCGCCTGACTTGCGTGACGTTTGATGAGATGCCAGAACGCCTGGCGCGTCATGGCTGTACCACGAGCCGTAACGAATAACGCTTCTGAAGCTTTTCCACCCAGAAGTTCAAGTCGAGCTTCTGTCGTATAGCGGCTAATCCACCCCAGCGCTTCTTCTCCAAGTGGTGCTAACCGCTCCTTTCCTCCCTTGCCCATTACCCTCACCACTCCCATATCCAGGCTTACTTGTACGACTTGTAGACTGACCAGTTCCGATACCCGCAGCCCGCTAGCATAGAGAACCTCCAGCATTGTGCGGTCTCGTATGCCTATGGGCTGCTCTAAATCAGGCGCATTCAGCAACACTTCTATGTCTTTTTCGCTAAGGCTTTTAGGTAAAATTCGCGGGAGTTTAGGAGTTTCAATGTTGAGACTCGGATCGGTCTGAATTTTTCCCTGGCGCAATAGAAAACGGTAAAATCGTTTCAAACTCGATAGTTCACGGCTAGTGGTATTGGCTTTGACTTTAATTGAAACCTTATAGGCAAGAAACCCAAGTAAATCGGAATGTTTCGCTTCTATCAATGTCATATCATTGCATTTCCCCAGCCATAAACCAAATTGCCGCAGGTCATTGCAATAGCTTTCCAGCGTGTTACGTGATAAACCATCCTCCAGCCACAGGGCATCAGAAAACTCATCTAGCAATTCCTCATTAAGCCCAGACACACTCATGATGTAACAACCAGCGCTTAATAAAGAGTGGAAACCCATTGTTTGCGTTCATGAATCCGCCAATTCCTCCATTTTTGGCGATGATACGATGACAAGGGATGACAATGGGGAGACGATTAGCTCCACATGCTTGTCCCACTGCACGGGGTGCAGAGGACAGTTGCGCAGCGATATCTGCGTAACTACAAGTTGTGCCGCTTGGAACTGTCTGGATGGTCTGCCATACCCGGCGCTGGTGAATGGTGCCGCCAATGTGCAGCGATAAATCGAATATAAACCTAGAATTGGCCAAATATGCCTGCAACTGTTTGCAAACTTCCTTAGCAAGAGAATTTTGGAACGCAAGCGGAGGTGTATCGAGAGGTAAATATTCGATATTGGTCAACCAATCTTCTTCAGTACGAATACCTAGAACAGCAAAAGGTGTGACAAGTTTCGCCTGATAGTCATTTGCTAGTTTAGACATTGGAAATGTTATTTGGTCTGTTCATGATAGTGATGAAACATCATTCCTCATCCGCTTTGACTTTATGCGAACAATCCAGCAATAATTAACAATTATCCAGCTTGTACAAACATGTTGCAAGACCATGAACCGAGGAGCGAAGTGTGGAATTTAGCATAAAAAATGGAAATCCGGGAAAACAACGCAGCGCTTGCGTGGTCGTGGGCGTATTCGAAACCAGAGTGTTAACAGAGGCTGCGAAAACCTTGGACAAAAATGCCAATGGGTATATCAGTGACATACTGAATAATGGAGATATGGAAGGTAAGGCAGGCTCTACACTGTTGCTACACAAGGTACCTAATACAGTATGTAAACGAGTACTGCTAGTTGGGCTTGGGAAAAAAAGCAAACTTCACGACAAGGAATATAGAAATGCGGTACAAGCTGCTTTCAATGCGCTACATGAAACCGGAGCTTTAGATGCAGTACTTTTTTTAATAGAAGACCCTGTAATAAAACGTGAAATTTCCTGGAAAATTTCCCATACAGTGATCATGGCAATGAAAAGTGTCTATCACCCTGATCAACTTAAAAGCAAACATGAAGGTAGCAAACAACATCTGCGAAAAGTCACGCTGAGCACGACAAGCCGAGTGGATTCGGATATTGGTGAAAAAGCGCTGCAATGGGGACTTGCTACGGCTCATGGTATGAGCTTGACGAAAGACTTAGGTAATCTTCCACCAAACGTTTGCACCCCAAGCTATCTGGCGGAACTGGCTATGAAGATGGCCAAAACCTACAAGCTCAAGGCTACCGTTTTGGAACAAAAAGACATGGAAAGGCTTGGCATGGGCTCATTACTGTCGGTTGCACAAGGCAGCAGCCAGCCTGCTAAATTAATTACACTTGAATACTGGGGACGAAAGAAAAAGGAAAAACCTGTTGTACTAGTGGGTAAAGGCGTCACCTTTGATACTGGTGGTATTTCATTGAAACCTGCGGCAGAAATGGACGAAATGAAGTACGACATGTGCGGAGCAGCTAGTGTACTTGGCACAATCGCAGCAATCGCCCAAATGAGACTTCCCATAAATGTGGTTGGCATCATTCCTGCCACCGAAAATATGCCTGGTGGTAACGCTACTAAACCCGGAGACATTGTCACCAGTATGTCTGGACAAACCATTGAAATACTTAATACTGATGCAGAAGGACGACTGATCTTATGCGATGCGCTGACATACGCCGAACGCTATGAACCAGAGGTAGTAATAGACATTGCTACTCTTACTGGAGCCTGTGTAATTGCATTGGGACACGTAGCATCCGGATTACTCAGTAATAATGAGGAACTAGCAATGGAGCTGCTAAATGCCTCCGAGCAGGCTGCAGATCGTGCCTGGCATCTTCCTCTATGGGATGATTACCAAGAACAACTAAAAAGCAATTTTGCCGACATGGCTAACATCGGTGGACGTGCCGCAGGAACTATTACTGCCGCCTGTTTCCTATCGCGCTTTACAAAAAAATATCGATGGGCACACATAGACATCGCCGGGACTGCCTGGGAATCCGGAAAGAAAAAAGGTGCAACTGGCCGACCGGTACCTCTGCTTACACAATTTTTAACAACACGCGCAGCTAGAAAGATTCCATAAAGAAAATATGACCCAAATCGACTTCTATTCTGGTGCAGACGACAAGCTGCACACTGCTTGTCGTCTGAGTGCTAAGGTAGTGCAGCAAGAACTGAAAGTAATAATTTATATTCCTGATACTGAGACTGCTGAACGTCTTGATAAGTTACTGTGGACTTTTTCTTCCGCTGCCTTTATTCCACACTGTCGCGTAGATGACAAACTAGCATACATAACACCAGTTATAATCAGCCACCAGGCTGAACCACTCCCACATGATAATGTGTTGATTAACCTGCATATTGGGCACCCCCCTTTTTTTAGCAGCTTTCTTCGATTAATTGAAATTTCTGGAACTACACTGGAGGACAAGCAAGCGGCCCGAAAACGTTACCGTT
>QIFK01000212.1 GCA_003230615.1 Nitrosospira sp.
ATTCAATGAACGCCTAGATTTTACAGTTTCTATGTTACCTTATGTAGGTAATGACAGCTGGGTTGAGCCGACGCTAGTCGAAATCAAAAAATGTTTGGATTCAGGATTAATACCTCTTGCTACTGAGGATTGTGAATACTGCCAATACGCTTTGCAATATGCAACAGCTAACGGTCGTACCCTGCTTCAGGAAAATACGGAAAGTTTCGTATTAAAATAAGGTAAGTAAAAACTTACACCTAGTAAAACTATTAATGCTACTTTGAGCTATTAATATCAGTTAAATTCAAGAGGAATCTGATTTTCATACTTAGATGCATAGGAGTTCTTACAATATTTTACCGGTCTTCCCTCACTATCGACTCATGTATCAGACTTTCAGTACCCTGTGTAGTCAAGTCGCGAAGCGTTATATCACCAATGGACGATTCTACTGCTTGTTGCATGCTGTCTAACACTTCTTCAACCGGTTGTGGTGCCGGTAATCTATAGGGTGATAGAAGAGGTTCCTCTCCAGCAATTTGTACAGTTTTGAGTACTTGAGTCACCGAGACTAAGGAGGGATCGCGTGTCGGTAGATAAGTGGGTGGATCATCGCCGTTCTGTACAATGAGCTCCTGGCGTTCCAGTGCATCAAGTACTGTCTGCAGTACATGCATTGGCGCACCAAGTGAGTGTTTAAAATCCAATAATGAAGGCATGCGCTCACCATCGAGAAACTTACTCGCTACTAAATACATAATTGAGAGCGCAAGGCGTTCTCGCATCCGATTACTCAGTCGATCGCTCAGTCGTGGTTCATCGTCCCTAAAATACAGGTATTCTGGATTCTGAGCATAGAATGCAACACTCGCACCAAACAGTAGGATCAGCCAGCATAAGTAGAGCCAAATCATAAAAAGAATCAAAATCGCAAAACTAGAGTAGACCGCAGCGTAGTTATTTGCAGACGCCACAAAGATCGCAAACACCCATCCCGCAGTTTGCCAAGCGATCCCGCTGACCATGCCGCCAACCAGAGCAGGCCTGAATCGTACCCGTGTGTTAGGAATGAACATGTAAACAAAGGTGAAAAACGAGATTACGAGTAGGTAGGGCATAAGCCGGCTAAATACTTTTACAGTTTCGTCTAACACTCCTATTGCCATCATGCCACGCATTGCCTCGTGGTTCATCACGGTCGCAGTAATGCCAAGCGCCGAGAACACCAGAATTGGGCCAACCATTAGCACACTAAGATAGCGGACGACCCTCTCTCCAATGCGCCTGGGACTTGGAATATGCCAAATATAATTCAGCGAATGTTCAATCTTTTGCATCAATGAAATCGCAGTATATAGAAGCAGCATCAATCCTACTGTACCAAGCACACCGACATTCATATTCTCGATGAACTGCACAATATTGGATGCTATTTCCTGGCCTTCTTCACCAAGCGGCTCAAGAAAATTTAGTAGTATCGGCTGGATCTGGTTATGAACACCAAATGCTTTCAGTACTGAGAAACTCAGTGCAAGCAATGGAACGATCGACAGTAATGTCGTGTATACAAGGCTCATTGCACGAAGTGTGAGCTGACCGTAAACAAGATCTTGCACGAGAATCAGTACGGTGCGTATGATTCTTAATCCATGTGTCCTCCAGGGTGGCTGGGACCCGGCTTGTTCTTCCCAAATAATTCTATGGAGGCGATTTAGGAGACCTGGAGCGACCGATTTCACTTGGCAATCTCTGATTTCAGTTGTAACGTAGTTATTTTTTCGTTTGCGTCAATCACATTACACAGTTTTTCAAGTACGACAGGTCCGGCAGCAGCTATGCAGATTATAGTGTGTTGATGGCAACCAACCTGCCCTCTTCTGTTAGCTATGCATATCAGAAACACATCAAAAAATATACTAAGGAACACCGTCAGGTCTCTCGGAAGTTGATTAATCTTGTAAAAACACTCAGTGCAGTCAAAAGCTTACCTTATGGATTCATTCTTGCTCATTTAGTGCCAGTATTAGTGTCAGTAATTTCTTTTTCGCAATGTGGGCAAACTGTTGAGGTCATATAAATTAGTTTGTCACAAAATGGGCATGCTACTCTTTTGCCCTTGCTAAGTAGCACAAGAATAATTCCAAGCGGACCCAGTATCAGGCCGAAAAAAAATGAGCTAGTCCCCATTCCTTTGCGAGAGCCAAGAATTGAGGCAATAATTGCGCAGATCACCAGTGCAAGAATCCATTCCACAGATACCTCCTTTATTCTTATTCATTTAAAGTATTATTTAGGATACAACATCTCTATATTGCTTATGATAATTCTGCAAATATTTAGTATTTTTTCACCTTGATTATCTATATTCAAGTAAATCCCGTTTAAAAGATAGAGTTTAATGGTAGAACGAACATTTAATGTCTACAAAAAATCTTGTATGGAGTGTAACTAATCTGTCCAAGATACGTATTAACTCGAATATTAGTAATGTTTATTAGAGTTGGTGCAAGATTGTAATCTTATTACCTAATGGCTAAGGTTATTGCGTACAACGATGAAACTAAAAAAATTGTGTAGTCTAGTTTTTACAACTATCGAGGATAGGCATGCACGCCACCTTGCCATTGCTACAGACGACTAAGTTTCCGAGCCTACATCGCCAGCAACTTACGACTCTTCAGGTTAACCTGGGCTATCGCTGTAATCTGTCCTGCGTACATTGTCATGTTAATGCTGGACCAAATCGCAAAGAAATGATGGATAGCGAAACCCTAACTCTAATCCCTCTTGTTCTTACAGCCCGTAACATCAGCATACTTGACCTTACTGGTGGCGCCCCTGAACTGCACAAGGGATTCAGAAAGTTGGTAAATGAAGCTAGTGCCTTAAGCGTGAAAGTCATCGATCGCTGCAACCTGACTATCTTGTTTGAACCCGGCCAAGAAGAGCTAGCAGAATTTCTAGCGGCACAGCAGGTCGAAATTGTTGCCTCACTCCCATGTTATTCACTAACAAACGTGGATAAGCAGCGTGGAAAGGGCGTTTTTGACAAAAGTATTTTAGCCTTGCAAAAACTTAATTCACTGGGTTATGGCAACGAGGGTTCGGGATTGACGCTCAATCTTGTCTATAACCCACAAGGTCCTTCATTACCTCCTGATCAAGCTAAACTGCAGGCCACTTATAAGAGGGAGTTGTATGAGAACTTCGGTATTTTGTTCAATGAGCTGTTCGCGGTTACTAATATGCCCATACAACGCTTTGGCTCAACCCTAATTTCAAAGGGACAGTTCAATGATTACATGCAGTTGCTAAAGGAAAATTTCGCAGCAGCTAATTTCGCTAACGTGATGTGCCGAAACCTAATCAGCGTCGATTGGAAAGGCTTTCTCTACGACTGCGATTTTAATCAGCAATTAGGATTGGAGTTAGGTCTTGCTACACAAACAGTGCAAGGACATAAAAGAAAACCTCATTTACGCGATTTGATGAATAAAGACCCGTCGGGTCAAGCAATCCAGGTAGCTGATCACTGCTACGGTTGCACTGCTGGACAAGGCAGTAGCTGTAGCGGTGCATTACATGAATAAACCTAAGCAATGAAAAAAATAACGATTGTTGTCGCGGCATTATTTTTAGTGCTAGTTTTTTTTACACTGGATCTAAACTCCTATCTATCTCTACATAGTCTTAAGGCTAGCCTAGGGCAATTCGAGGCGTGGCGTGCAGCCTCACCAGTACTAGTTGGACTTTACTTCTTCTTGTTTTATGTTGCAGTTGCTGCACTTTCTTTACCTGGTGCCGCGGTATTGACGCTCGCTGCTGGTGCTTTGTTTGGCCTACTGTGGGGAACGGTAATTGTGTCGTTTGCCTCTAGCATCGGCGCAACACTCGCCTTTTTAGTTTCACGCTATCTATTTCGTGATGCTATCCAGGATCGCTTTGGGGACCGATTAAGTGCCATTAACAATGGTATGGCTAAAGACGGCGTATTCTATTTATTTATGCTTCGTCTTGTACCGCTATTTCCTTTTTTTATTGTTAATCTCTTAATGGGACTGACACTAATTCGCACGTCTAGCTATTATTGGGTAAGTCAGGTGGGTATGCTTGCCGGCACACTCGTTTACGTTAATGCAGGTACTCAACTCGCAAAGATAACTGGACTTTCCAGCATCGTCTCGCCTGGGCTACTAATTTCGTTCACTTTATTAGGAATATTCCCATTACTTGCCAAATGGTTTCTGCATTTCCTGCAACGTCGTCGCGTCTATGCTAAATGGAAACGTCCGCAGAAGTTTGACCGTAATCTGATAGTAATCGGTGCCGGAGCAGCCGGTTTAGTTACCGCATATATCGGTGCCGCCGTTAAAGCTAAGGTGACGTTGATCGAAGCGCACAAGATGGGCGGAGATTGCCTCAACTACGGTTGTGTACCAAGCAAGGCTTTAATTAAGTCGGCCCGCCTTGCTCATCAGATGTGTCGCGGCGATAAATACGGACTTAAAACCATAGTGCCTGAATTTAGTTTTAGCAAGGTGATGGCAAGGATACATGAAGTTATCCGTACCGTAGCACCACACGACAGCGTTGAGCGCTACACTA
>QIFK01000072.1 GCA_003230615.1 Nitrosospira sp.
AAACGTCTGGGTGTTAAAAGATTTGGTGGAGAATTAATATCTGCAGGTAGTATTATAATTCGCCAGCGTGGCACACAAGTTCACCCTGGTGATAACGTTGGCATAGGCAAAGATCACACCTTATTTGCTAAGATTAATGGAAAAGTTAATTTCAGTATAAAGGGGTCAGAACAACGAAAAACAGTAAGTATAACTCCGGTTTAGATTTAGTTAGTTCTTACAAAAAAAGCCTTGGCCGCTATGGTAGGGCTTTTTTATTGCGAGCTAGAAACTAAATCAAGGGAACTTAGTATCCTATGAAATTTATAGATGAAGCAAAAATTCAGGTAATCGCAGGAAAAGGCGGAGATGGCGTGGCAAGCTTTCGCCGGGAAAGATTTATCCCGAAAGGTGGGCCAAATGGTGGAGACGGTGGAAATGGTGGCAGTATTTATGCAATCGCAGACCGTAATATCAACACACTTGTGGATTACCGTTTTGCTCGCATTCATCGAGCTAAAAAAGGTGGGAACGGGCGCGGTTCTGAACAGTACGGCAAAGGATCGGAAAATATTATGTTAGGCATGCCAATTGGGACAATCATCAGCAACGTAAATACTGGAGAGATTTTCGCCGACTTAAAAAAACATAAACAGGAAGTTTTATTAGCTAAAGGTGGCACAGGTGGACTTGGTAATATACATTTCAAGTCCAGTACTAACCGTACTCCACGTCAATTCACCCATGGAGAACCAGGACAAGAGTTCGATCTTAAGCTAGAACTCAAGGTACTAGCTGACGTAGGCCTTCTAGGAATGCCAAACGCTGGCAAATCTACCTTGATTCGTGCAGTCTCCTCTGCTCGCCCAAAAGTAGCCGATTATCCCTTTACCACTCTATATCCTAATCTTGGTATGGTACGGGTAGATCACAACCGCAGCTTCGTTATGGCAGATATCCCAGGCTTAATAGAAAAAGCAGCAGAAGGTGCAGGTTTAGGCCATCAGTTTCTAAAGCACCTAACACGTACACGTTTATTGTTGCACATAGTTGATATAGCACCACTAGACAACAATACCGACCCAGTTTGTGACGCTAAAGCCATTATGATGGAGCTCAAGAAATATGACGAATTGCTGTATCAAAAACCACGCTGGTTGGTACTCAATAAAGTTGATATGTTAACTCAAGATGAAACCAAGAAAGTTTGTATGAGATTCATTCACAGCTTGGGTTGGGAGGGCAAAAGCTTTATCATTTCAGCAATTTCTGGTAAAGGATGCAAAGAATTGATCTATGCCATCATGGAACATCTAGAACAAGCATATGAAACAATAGCTTATTGAATTATTTGAATATGCAGTCTATTTTAAAACAATCCCGGCGCATCGTTATTAAAGTTGGTAGTAGTCTAGTCACCAATCAGGGGCAGGGGCTTGACCATACTACACTTACTTGTTTGGCTGAGCAGATTGCAAAACTCAAGCAAGCAAAAAAAGAAGTCGTGCTCGTTTCTTCTGGCGCGATAGCTGAGGGTATGCAGCGGCTGAGTTGGAAAAAGCGCCCTCATGCACTGTACAAATTGCAGGCTGCCGCTGCAGTTGGGCAAATGGGGCTAATACAGGCTTATGAATCCTGCTTCCGGGACTATGAACTGCAAACTGCACAATTACTGCTTACCCACGAAGACTTATCAAACCGCAAACGCTACCTCAACGCGCGTTCGACTCTTACCACGCTACTAAGCATGAACGTAGTTCCAATTATCAATGAAAATGACTCAATAGCAACTGAAGAAATTCGTTTTGGTGACAACGACACACTAGCCGCACTTGTAACAAATCTGATTGAGGCTGATGTACTTGTAATTTTAACCGATCAAGCCGGATTATTTACAGCTGATCCACGAATAGATGCTCAAGCTAAATTACTAAATGAAGCTATGGTTGAAGATCCTACAATTGAGCTAATGGCAAGCGATGTTGGAAGCATCGTTGGACGCGGAGGTATGCTGACAAAAATAATCGCTGCAAAACGTGCTGCACGAAGTGGTGCCCATACAATAATAGCATCAGGGCATGAAGCGAATGTACTGGTTCGGCTGGTACAAGGTGAGGCAATCGGTACTCAACTAATGACGAAAACTCTAAAAGTTGCGGCTCGCAAACAGTGGCTGGCAAACCACTTACAAACGCACGGGAAAATAACATTGGACGAAGGTGCTGTAAAGGCTCTTACAGTTGAGGGGAAAAGCCTGCTGCCAATAGGCGTAACAAATACGACTGGTAATTTCGAGCGCGGAGAAGTGGTAAATTGTATTGATCTAGAAGGCAGAGAAATTGCTCGCGGGCTCGTTAATTACAGTGCCATGGAAACTCAAAAAATATTACGTTGTCCTAGCAGTAAAATTGAGAGCATTTTGGGTTATGTGGATGAGCTGGAGCTTATCCATAGAAATAATTTAGTGCTACTAGAAACTTTACCCAAAGCAAAATAGTCTCTGATTAGATGCACAACACAATTATCTAACCACATCATATGGTCAGATCATTATTCAGCGAGCTACATACCATTGTATCCACTTGTTCAATCAGCGCATGATAAACAGGGTGATCAATTCCCATACTCAGAGGAGCATCCATATGTAGTGCTTGAATCATATTTTGAGTGAGCTCAAAACGAAGAAAATGAACTGCAGAAGTCTTTTCCTCAGTTGCCCTTTCCAAATCTTCATCAGAAATAGCATAAACTGTGTCATACTCCTGCACCCTTACCCAGACATTATTTTCAATACCGATCAGTTTTGTTAGCATATCAGCACGTTCTGTAGGATCTGGGTATTCAATCATCATCGTTGCTTTCCAGTTGCAGCCATCGGGAACAAGTGCGCCATATGCGTCTATTTCGTCAAGTATGCCCTTTTCTTCAAAAATCTTTTCTGACCGAAGCATCTCTTGGATTTGGTAGCGAATCGTCAATTCATCCTCAAAAATAAGCGTAACATTTTCGCCTATAGCAACTTTTCGGTTTTTTTTGTGCAGCATTACCTGTGTACGAAATTCTTGTCGTGTTTTAGCATAAGCTTCTAGTGTCATAATACTGTCACGGGTAATTTGAGACATTATATTTCCAGGTATGATGTTGACAGGACAAGTTGTGTCTAATTGTTATGCACAATTATTTAGTCTAATCCGTAAGCAATCCGAAGCAGTGTTAGGGGATGTTGTTTCTGTCCTTTACTCTTTTCCATTCCCTGATATATATGACGCCCAGCGATTGCACAATCAGAGCTTATGAAATCTGGATTTGATGCAGCCATTTGTTTGAATACCGGCTTACCAATTTTCATTGATTCATCAAAGTACTCGCTTTTAACACCCCAGGTTCCATCATGGCCAGAGCAACGTTCTACTACGCTGACCGTGGTCCCTGGAATCATTTGCAACATATCTTTAGTTTTTTGTCCAATATTCTGTACCCGTAAGTGGCAAGGGATGTGGTAGGACACATTGCCTAAGGGTTGTTTAAAATCGATCTTTAGCAATCTGTCACGATTGCGCAACATTAGGTATTCAAACGGATCAAACATTGCTTTTGCCACCAATCTTACATTTTTATCATCAGGAAATATGAGTGGTAACTCCTTCTTATACATGAGCGTACAAGAAGGTACCGACGCAAGTATGGCATAACCTTCTTTCGCTAGTTTTGCTAGATGAAGGATATTCGCATCTTTTAGTTTCTCCACCGCCTCTAAATCGCCTAATTCTAATTTAGGCATACCACAACAAGCTTCTTTCTCTATCAATCGTGTCGGAATCTCATTGTATTTAAGTATTTTTAAGAGATCATGTCCAATACCCGGCTCATGGTAATTCACGTAGCAAGTGGAATAAATTGCAACTTTACCCGGTGTGCTATCACCATTTTTTACAATGAATGATTCATTAGTCTTAGCATTAGAGCGAAACTTTTTAGCGGTATATTTAGGTAGCTGTCGCTTGGCAGAAATACCTAACATGTTATCCATTAATTTCCTAGGAGTAGGCGCATTAATTGCGGCATTTACTACCTGCACTACTACTGGGATACTAGCAAGCTTACCCATAATATCTGTGCTGGATAACAACTTGTCACGAAAATTAGTTTTACCTTTTTTGTATTTAACTGCTTTGGCGCGCAACATTAAATGTGGGAAATCAACGTTCCATGGATGTGGTGGCACATATGGGCACTTAGTCATAAAACACATATCGCAAAGATAACAACGATCCACAACTTCCCAGAATTTCTCCTTTTTTACTCCATCCAGTTCACCAGATGTTCCCTCATCAATGAGATCAAACAAGCTAGGAAACGCTGTACAAAGGTTAACGCAACGACGGCAACCGTGACAGATATCAAAAACACGGTCCAGCTCGCTGAATAGCTCTGCTTCATTATAAAAATCAGGATTTTTCCAGTCTATCGGGTGGCGCTTGGGGGGCTCCAGACTGCCTTCATCGGGGGTCATGGGAACAAGAAATAAATAGACAGAAATTACAAAATTAGGGTGGATCAACTAAGTTAAGCTTAG
>QIFK01000182.1 GCA_003230615.1 Nitrosospira sp.
CGTTGAATAGGTCGTCAAGCGTCATTTCTAGCTTGGACGTTCTTACAATATCCGCAGGGTTACTGCCCCCAGCGATAGCATGATTAATTTCAGTTGCCTTGTTCCTTGCTTGTTCGATAGTAAGAGCATTGCTGCGACCCAACAATATACGCTCAGGCTGCTTGCCTTTAATGCGCCGCTTAACGTAATAAGATTTTGCACCAGTTGCGGTGATGCGAATCTGTAATCCCAGTTGCTTTGTATCCCAATACTCAGTACGCTTACCATCTTTAGGTATAGGCAAGGCTTCAATAGTTGCTTTGGTGAAATTGAATTTGTTGGCCATTTATACCTCATGCAGTTCGGGGACACACCGGGGACACGAATTATGTGTATTTATGGTAATTTCTGTGTGTGCCCATTAAGGTTACTATAGGCTAATAACGGCTTTATGTATAGGTTTATTAAGATTCATTAAGGTACAGATATATTAAGACTTGGAAACTCCTAAGGGGTAGGTCGTACGTTCGATTCGTACCCAGGGCGCCATTAAAACAAAAGGTTATACGATAAACTACTCTGGTTATTATTGGTGGGGTTACACAGGGGTTACATTTCACAGGGCTTATAGCCTTTACTGGATAGCCTGCCAGCATGTCGTTTGCTGATGACACTACAAGCATACATTGATGAAAGCAGTGACGAAAACGGTGTTTTTGTCTTGGCAGGTTGTATATCGGATGCTGAATCGTGGGCAGCTTTCACCAAGGAATGGGAAGGGGTACTGAAATATGGAATACTAAACAAACACGGTAGATACCATTTCAAGATGTCAGACATGGCTTTAAATGAAGAAAGGATGTCCCGTGTTCCGCTATTCCTTAAAATTATTGAGAAGTATGTACTTGGATTTGTTTCGGCGAAGATAGATATATCTGAATTAAAGCGAGCATTGTCCCGAATTAGAATCACTAATATCCATATAAATTGGGGCGCACTGTCTAATCCCTATTATGTAACCCTTAGATGTTTGCTTGATATGTTTCATTTAACTCGCGACCAGATAGCCGATGTGATTCCAATAGATGAGCAGATTAATTTCATTTTCGATTACCGAGATGAGAAAAAAACTATTCTTTCTATTTGGGACGAGTATCTGCAAGCGAGACCCGGTGACGTTAAGAAGTACTATGGGGCTACCCCTAGGTTTGAAGATGATGAAAAATTCCTGGCACTTCAGTCCGCAGATTTATGGGCTTGGTGGGTTCGAAAATGGTACAATGAAGGAACCCTAGAGAAAATACTGGCAGGGGATTTCTGCGAATTTAATCCAAAAGAAACGAGAAAGCATGTAAGAGTCGAAATGTCACTTAATGAAGAGCAGCTAGTGGATTTTATAAAATGTACACTACGTGGACAGATTAATACGGATCATATTGTATGTAATGTGAAAATTTCTTCGGCTCATTAGCCTCCATTGTGCGGTTATTTCTTAGATAATACTTATATTCAGCATGACTAGTCCTAGCGGCAGGCTCTCCATGACAAAGTTATGTTAGGGCAAGTGGGGGCGGTACACCTGGTCTGGAACAATCCCATCCCATATCTATGTAGTACGTACCCTATTACCGGCACTATATTAATTCTATTCCCTGGATTGTGCGTCAAACCAGGTTGCAAGATAATCAACTTCCCTTGATAGTTCAGCCTTCTGATCTAGGGAAAGTCTCTCAGCTTTGACAGTGTAAAGCCCGCGACCTAATGGGTCATCTAGTCCTAATCCATCAATTAACTCCTCAAGATTTTGCACAGATTCCCTAGCTGCGTCGTCAAAGTCATCCCGATTAATGTTATGTAAACCATGCGAACATTCGGCAAAGGCATCAACAATTGCTGTGGTGTCACCATTTGGATGTGGAAGCATAAGATTTCTTCGCGCAGCGGCAAACTTCTCGCTTACATATGAGTATTTCATATAGTCCCCCAAAATAGAATATTGCTTTATGCATAGCACATTACTCAAACCGACAAATCAATTCTGTGATAAAAATCACATGTGGATATTCGTTTTGGGTTGAAAGCAGACGTTTTAATATGCCGGTTTTTGGCATCCGAAACTTAATTTCTTTGAACAGCTTGGCCTCGGCGGAGATTTACTTAACAGGAGTTCGTTATTTACTAACGGCGGTTCCGGTCTCAAACAAATGTTTCGCAGTACTGCAGAAATTTTGATACCTGAATGTATTGAATCTTAAGGATTGCACAAGAAATAAGCTTTTATCTCAAATCTAAATGTCCACTTTGATTCAGCAAATAGTCACAAATTACCTAATAATATGCTTATGTCATATTTGTGTTATTATATTTAGATAAACAGTACATGGATACATTATGACAGCCATTGCGGTACTACATAAAGAAGAGATACTAAAGCGTGTTGCTAAAAGCGATAAGATTGCCGATATAGGTGGATCCTATGGTGTTTCTCATGCAGCTAAGTATGTGGGTGGTCGTTTCCTTATCTTTAGAAGCTTCTTTAAAATGTCGAATTGTCTGCATGAAGCCACGCTTCCATAAGTTTATAACTCACAGCCAGAACCACCGCACCGACGAACAATCCCAGAACACCAAAAGCAAGCAAGCCGCCAATAGCACCCAATAAAATAACAAGCATTGGGATATCTACACCCCGTCCCAAAAATAATGGTTTTAAAAAGCCATCGCTCATGCTTATCAGTACAGCGAGAACTGTAAAAACCGTGGCCGGAACGGTATCTAGTACACTGAATACATAAACACTTATTGGGCCCAGAATGAGTAAAGGTGACAACTGTACAGTGGCTAGGATCAACGCAAACAACGCCCACAGTCCCGGCATAGGAACATTGAAAATAATTAACAATATGGCTGACGCAAGGGCTTGAATCAGGGCAATGCCCAAGATGCCCTGAACCACTGATCGGATGGTTCCGATGGTCAGGTTGATAAAGTCTTCTGCATTATCTCCAACCAGTCTTTTCGCAAATTCTTTTGATGTTTTTGCACCCATGTCAGCTTTAGCAAGTAGTACGCCAGCTATGATAATGGAAACAATAAATTGTAGAAATGTTAAACCAATACTTGTCAATGTTTTAAGCAACCAGCCTATAAATCCTTTAACCTCTTCACTGTGCTGTCCATCATATTTCGACAACAATTCCAGCAAATTATTTGAGGCCTCGCTCCAGATAATGTAAAGATTCTCGCCTATCAATGGCCATTCATTTACGTTTTCTGTTGGGGGTGGAATCGTAAGTCTGCCTTCTTCAAATGCCCTTAGCAAATTCTGATAACCGGATGCAGATGATTCGGCCAGCATTAACGAAGGTATGATGATGACTATTAACCCCGCAAGTGTGAATAACACGGCCGTTAGTGATTTTTTATTACCCAGTGCGTTTACAGATTTCTTAAACAACGGAAACTGGGCTATGGCTATAATAACCCCCCAAATAAGTATAATCATAAACGGAGCGAGGATCATGAAACTGGCTGCCACAAGCAATATGAGGAAGCCGATGCGAATTAAAAGCTCGATGCTTCTGTTGTCATTTATATCTTTCATTACGTGCTCATTTTATTTTATTTTCCATTCAACTATGAAAGAGTCTCACTGGGGAAGGTTCGTGGCAGTTTGGGATGGAAACCACAAGCAAATGCCAACACAGCGCCGCCTACACTATCTGGCGGAACTAATTCCCAGTCATCGCGTACATTGCGGATAAAGACTGTTTCGCCATCAGTCATGTGTACAGAGTGGGCAGATAGAAAAAGTTGTCGCATTTGTTTTTTCTCGCAATCAAATTCCTCTTTATGCCTCGCTGATATGATACCGAGTTCCCTAACCCTATAGTAGTCATACATAACCCACATTTTTACTCTGTTACCTGTTTTTCGAATAGAGGCAGGATCAGCATAGGCGATAAAGCCGTCTGCTTTTTCTTCTTCTTTCTTGGTTTCAGTAACATAAACCCACTCCGCCATCGCATTGCTGCTTACAATAGACAGCATTAAAGTTAACAGTAGTTTTTTCACGTTTTATTCGCCCATTTACCAGTCACTTTCCACAGGCTAATTGCAATGAAATTTTACTTATGCTCCCAGATGGGACATGAGCTTCACTAGCATCAATATTCATGTTGATCAGAGCTACTTCACCTCTCCCCATATTTCCAGAGTGGACAGATAGAAAACGTATAATCACCCGGCCTTTCTTACAATCGTATTCATTCAATGCTATTGACGATAAACTCCAAACCCCAAGAGTGTCTCTCACACTATTGTAGTTATATAGACTCCACATTTTTGCCTTATCACCTGACTTGCGAATAGATGTGGGATCAACGTAGAAGGTAGTTCCAGTATCGTCGCTAACGCCAATCTCAAACCACGCCGCAGCATTGGGAATTTCACGATAAGCTGCACAACTGCTAATTACAGCTAGTATCATCAGAGTAGCTTTATACATTGCAAATTCCTTTATCCATCAGCTCATCCCATTACACATAACAAAGCCATGTCGTTGGG
>QIFK01000054.1 GCA_003230615.1 Nitrosospira sp.
TCCAATCTACCGGGTGGCGCTTGGGGGGCTCCAGACTGCCTTCATAGGGGGTCATGGGAACAATAAATAAATAGACAGAAATTACAAAATTAGGGTGGATCAACTAAGTTAAGCTTAGAAAGCTATACTCAGTCAATCCATGGTTATATGACTCTATTCAATCAGTAAAAGCGTCTAAAGCTTTCTGGAAACGGTTGGCATGCGAACGTTCAGCTTTAGCTAAAGTTTCAAACCAATCAGCAATTTCATCAAAACCTTCTGTACGCGCAGACTTAGCCATACCTGGATACATATCGGTATATTCATGAGTTTCACCAGCAATAGCTGCTTTGAGGTTGTCACGAGAAGCACCGAATGGTAAACCAGTGGCCGGATCACCACAGACTTCTAAATATTCAAGATGACCATGAGCATGACCTGTTTCACCTTCAGCAGTAGAACGAAACACTGCAGCTACATCATTTTGACCTTCTACATCAGCTTTGGCTGCAAAATAGAGGTAGCGACGATTAGCCTGGGACTCTCCCGCAAAAGCCGCTTTCAAATTTACTTCCGTCTCAGATCCTTTGAGTTGCATGGTTTTCTCCTATTAACTAACCTCATGGTATTGATAAATAAAATAACATAGCTTGTCAAAATATCTTGCTTGTCAACTATAGAATACTTGATTAATTTTGTCAACTATAGAGTATTCGATTGATTTTATCAACTATATAGGTATATGTACCTGATATATAACCTAAATCTACGTGCCAATTGCTATCCAAGTTGTTAAACATGTGCGGGCAGTTAGGGGGAGGTAAAGGTAATGCGATAATTTGCTATCTACTCATAAAAACTTTTCAGATAAACTATTTCTAGAAATTCATCAAAGCAGAATTCCAGAAACACATTAAACAAGAAGGACTTTTTCACTACATCGGATTAATCGGACTACCAAAAGAGAATTTGCGTGGAGGAAAAGAGTTAACTTTTCCATCACCTTCTCGTGTTATATTTCCTGGAAAATTCCCACGCCCCATTTTGCGATTAAGTCTAAGTCGTTCCCGATTTTTCCTGCGCTGCTCAGTTTTCAGTTTTGTTATTTTATCCTGTTTGGGTTCTTTTTCTGATTGCTCTTTCCAGTCTCTAGCCTGCAGACGCCTTCGATTATCATAATCATACGCATGAACCAACGGCGAAAATATAATCATTACTAAGACGATCAAAATTAATCGCATCATAAATCTATCTCCAATTAAATTTCTTGCAAGCTCTTGCAAGCGTATCCTACATCAAAAATTAGTGTGCGATAAGCATGAATTCATTTTGATGAGCATAGAGGAGCATATTTGTCTGATTATGTGCGTTTTATCACAGAAAATTGTGCCTAGAGTTATTAGTATGAAGCAGTAGCTGGGTTTTTCTTAACATTGTTTTAGAAGAAGGTAGTTCGTTGCTAAAACATGAAAGACGTCTAGCCTAAGCCTAAATAAAAATGCCAGATTGCAGGATAGGGCAAAAAGCTGGCTAACTTGTTCTTCATAATATCAAGTGAACTTATATACAACCATGTTGTCACTAAAAAACTTTTCAGATAGTTTTCGTGGATTTACCAGCAGGGGTAACATTGACCATTCAAATATTATTGGATTTGATTTGACGCGTCATGTTGATATACAGTTCAACATCAATAGTAGCAAGGATGTTAATCAATGCAATTATACAAAAAAGGGGCTAAACCTTCATATTACTGGTTGGGCGTGTAAAACTTCTACAAATTTCAATATTGAGCAGGTTTTGGTCGGTAGTCTAAATGGTCTAAGTATTGTAAAGAGGGCATCAACAACCCGTACCGTAGATGAGGAACAACTTGATTACAGCATGTTAATGTTATGGTTTGACCAGGAGGTATCTCTGATTTCTTTGGAGTTAGGTTGGATTAAAGGCGAAAACAATGTATCTCTATTCGCATTTAATGATGGAGAAATGAATTCTATATCTGATAAGCAATGGCCGCAGCTACTGGCAGATGGATGGCATTCAGCAGGTGACTACTATAATCTTGACTATGGCACCAACAATAGTACAGTTAATCCGAATGGAATAGTCTCCAAATACTGGTTAGTCGGTTCCTACAACTCCCATCTGGGTAGTTTTTTTAGCAGCAATACCCATCCAAGTAGTGAGCCCGACCATTTCAAACTTCAGGGTGTAACTGTTTCAACAGTAGGCGTAATAAATAGAGTCACGAAATTTGCTGGAAACAGGCTATTCGGCTGGGTCGAGGCTGATCACTAACATCAAAGTAAATTAATACGGTTGCAAGTAGCAAGAATGTTGGCATAGTTTGATACTTTTGAGTAATTGTCCTTGCCATCCTCTAATTACAATCCTGGTAACCGTTTTTCTCACAATCCTCTGCCATTTTCTGTGCCTTAGTTATTTGGGTAGAAGACATTTTCTTAGCCAGCAAATTTCTGCCATGTGCTGCTAAGGGACGAACCAATTCAACTGCTTTTGTATAAATCCCCCTGTAGATAGGCTTGCTGCGCTTCAGACAGAGGATCTGCTAATACTTGACCAACTATTGCAACTAAGAGCGGGCAACCTGAGAATATATATTTCAGCCACAGCCCCATTCTTTATATCCTTTTTTTGCTCTTGTACTTAGATCACAGAACTAATTTAGCTATTAATGAACCATTTGCCGAAGCTTTAATTTTACTTCACCAAGTCCTTTGTAATCTCCCTTTAATTGAACTGGAATTCGTGTTTCTGGGTCAATATATATTTTAATATTTCCTTGTAACCCAACAAACGTAAAATTATCTATTGCCTTACCTGTGTTTACTGCACGCGCTTTGAGAGAGAGCACATGTACAGGAATAGATGTGTTTCTTTGGGACAATTGATCTCCTTTTATTTCTGTATGGTCTAGCTGAATTGATTCCACAGATTCTTTCTGAATATCAAGATAGATAACCTCTTTTTTGTTAAATACACATATAGTTACAGTTTTGTCGAAATCTGAAATTTTTGATGCTGAAATAAAATAGAAAATAGGTATGGGTACAGTAATGTTCGAACAGCCAATTTTAGCTGGAACATAAGAATAAAACTCCTCCTTAACTCCTGACCATTTTTCTGGAACTTGTAAAGCTTCTTTTTTATCCATAGATCGCTGGGTAAACTTAAAAACGCCCTTATCTGTAAAGCGGTATGTTTTTTTAGCATCCTTGAATCCAGTTCGCAGACGTACATACTGCATCGCAGATAATGTGGCAGGATCAAACCAAGCCACATTTTGTAGTTGTACCTTAGGTAAAAGCACTGATTTAACAGAAATTTTAGTATTAATCATAAATGCACCTGATTTCGTCGCAGATATGGGAATCCCTTGTATAGAAGAAATAAAAGCAGCATCAAGTTCAGCCTTCGTTTGAGGCATTAACTTAACTTCAACCACAAGTTTGACGAAAAATTCTTTTCCCTTAAATGATAAATGCTTCCAAGGTACATTTATTTTATCAACACTTAGAGAGTGAATCTTGTCAGCTGCGACTGAAGCAAATGGAGATAGTAATGATATAAGCAAGATTGGAAAAAATGTCAACCATCGATTATGTGATGGCTGCTCTACCATATACTTGGTAGGACTGTAGTAGAGATACATGCATTCATTTATTATTTTGGTAATATAATTTTAATGCTGAATTCAAATGGAAAATATATAAATAGTCGGACTAAACAAGACGAGAAGCTCTCAGACCATTTGCATTATAAACTACGATAAAAATACGTGTAGACTATATACTGTCAGGTGTTAGGTCCCTGCAAATAAGGGCATCAGTGCTTCCATCCTGGTACTATTTGCCACTACGTTGAACACTCGGTCTCCTTGTGCCAATATACCAAGTGTTCCTAGTTATTCAAAGAATGAAGATGTGCTAACTGATTTTATATCCATGGGACAACCAATCTATCTTTTCGTTGCGCTTGTTGTCGGGCTATTTGTAGGCGCGGGGATCATTTGGTTGATTCTTCGTGCCCTTTCGATTCGTCTAACTGAGCAACTAATCGCATCTCAACAAGATACAAAGAGACTGACATCTGAGCTTGATGCTCTTGCTGTTCTGCGCAACCAAATAAATATTGAAAAACAAGAATTGAACACAGAAATTGCTAAACTGACTACAACTTTAGAATTAGAACGTTCCCAGGCTGAGGAAAAACTAGAGTTTCGTAAGAACGCTGAAGAACAACTTTCCAATCGTTTTAAAGCATTAGCTAGCGAAATTTTCGATGATAAATCCAGAAAATTTACAGACCAAAATAAGATTAATCTTGATCAACTACTGGAACCACTCAAGATAAAAATCACCGAATTTCAAGGAAAAGTACAAGAAGTTTATATTCAGGAAGGCAAAGATCGCTCAGCGTTGTCCGAACAAGTGAAACAACTTATGGCACTTAACTATCAACTATCTGAGGATGCTCACAATCTCACTCGGGCGCTCAAAGGTGAGGCCAAGACACAGGGTAATTGGGGAGAGCTAATCTTGGAACGCGTACTAGAGGCTTCTGGTCTACGCAAAGGTCATGAATACAACGTGCAAGAAAAACATACCCGCGAGGACGGCACTCGTGTTCAGCCGGACGTGGTCATTCATTTGCCAGAAGATCGTCACTTGATTGTCGATGCAAAGGTGTCGCTCACGGCATACGAAGAGCATACTAATACTGACACGGATCTTGAACGTAATAGCACTATAAAACGGCATCTAGAATCAGTTCGTTCTCACATAAAGGAACTCTCCGAGAAGAATTATCAGAAACTCTATGGACTACAATCTTTTGATTTTGTTTTGATGTTTATACCAGTTGAGCCAGCTTTTATGCTTGCCATATCGAATGATAATAATTTATGGCTGGACTCATGGAAGAAAAATATTTTACTGGTTAGCCCTAGTACCTTGTTATTTGTAGTTCGTACTGTCGCGCATCTCTGGAAACAGGAACAACAAAACCGTAATGCTCAGGAAATTGCTTGCCGTGGAGCGGAACTCTACAATAAGCTATCTGGCTTTGTAGATGACCTTAATATGCTAGGAAAACGTTTGCAACAAGCGCAAATTGCTTATGATGGCGCCTATAGTAAATTTACAAAAGGTAAAGGAAATGTTATTCGCCAGGCAGAGATGCTAAAACAACTTGGCATAAAACCTACTAAGCCACTTTCACAAACCCTAACCGATTCAGCTTTGGATGATCCAACCACCTCTCTTCCACCCATCTCTTCATTAAAGAGGAAATAAGCATATATTCATTTATCTTTATCCCTATAATGATCATCAAACAATCTTCTGTCCATGTCTAAGCGAAGACAATACGTACCAGGGTTGAAGGATCACTACCGAATCAGCCGCACCAAGGTAGATCTATTTATTACCTGTCCACGCTGCTTTTATTTGGATGTTCGCCTCGGGATAAAACGCCCTCCCG
>QIFK01000160.1 GCA_003230615.1 Nitrosospira sp.
AAATTCCTCCTATTCCCCTGGATGACGCCCAAATAAGGCAGGTGTTCTTAAACATTGGTATTAATTCTATGCAGGCAATGTCCCAGGGAGGATGTTTGACTTTTAAAACCCGGTTAATCCGGCAGAATGCCGTTCCCAGCAAGGTTTGCGTCAGTATTATTGATAAGGGCAGGGGAATGAGCGAGCTGGAACAGAAAAAAGCCTTTGAACCCTTCTATAGCACCAAAGAGGATGGAACCGGTCTAGGTCTGGCAATCGCCCGGCATATCATTGAAGAACACAACGGTAGTATCAACCTGCAAAGTAAACCAGGGACAGGAAGCACCTTTACCATTATCCTGCCTGTTGCTCGCCCAAATTAATCTGAATTTCGCCTGGATATGTTCCTCCCAAATCCACCACCTAATTTTGGAAGTCGGCTGCCCAGCAAGGCCCAGAGGCTGCGTTGCCTTCACCGATTTGATTCCCCGGGACGGACTCGAACCGCCGACAGGGTGGTTAACAGTTATCCTGTCAGATGAGCTAATTGCTTTTAATATCAGCTATTAAGCGAGTGATGCTGTGTAGGCACAGTGTCTACATTCTCAAACGATTCGCCAGCTAGTGCTTGAGCTGAGATTTGTAGCGATTCGAGCATTTTTGGTTGCTGCGCAAAACATTCATAACTGATAAAGAGTGCTTATTCCATTTTTTTCGGTTCTCCTGTTTGACTAAATGGTATTTCGTTTCATAAACAGCATGACTTGTGCTTTTCAGTGCCACAAGGTCATTATATTTTCGTAAATAGTTTAAATTAGGCTTAGTTGAAAACCCTTAACACACAGACAGTTAATTTTTTTGTTGACTTAAGTGGTCATATGTGATACGCATATATATATTAGCAGTGTTATATCAGGATATGCCATTTAGGCTACATTAGTGCGGACAATTATGTTAGCTCAATATCTATTTTAAGACGGCCCTTTTAAAAAACGAAAACTTTCGTGGCCGTCATGTACATTGGGTTAACTGGCTGTTTTGGTACGGAATCTATGTTTCTAATTCAATTGACTATTATGTCTTCTGCTGTTAGCAGGAGAAACTTGCCACTCAACACAAAAAGGAGAAAAGAAAGTAAGCGAGGGCACTCACCCTTAGAGACGTGGTCGAAGAAATCAAGCATTCCAGAAAAAACCTATAGTCGCAAGAATGAACATCATTCTCCCCGACGAAAAAGGTCGCATCAGGAGGTCGTCTCCAAAGAGTGGCCGACCTTCGCCTGATGGAATGCCTGCGGGTTCAGGATATCGACTATAATGTTTCTGAGATGCTATGTAGTTGAGTGGGGGTAGGTCAAAGCACGGATTAGGAGTTGTTTAGGTCCTCCTGGATTTGGTATAAAAACCACAAAGGAGGGTAATATATGGGAGGAGGTGAGGAAGCGTCGTAAGTTAAGACCTGAAGACAAGCTACAGATTTACAAAGAGGCTGTTGTTGCCCGGGCTACGGGAAATGTGGTGCAGTAGCCGAAGTACGGCGGCGTTGAGGGATTCATTCCAGCGATTTGACCCGCATAACCAGAACGGTAGAGCAGTAATTCCACGGGCTACGCTTGAAGCAGCGCCTTTTTCACAGGACTCTTATACGCCAATTGTACGGTATTTGGACTGTTATGCGGATCTGTACAATGTTGGACATCAAGAACAATGCTATCTCCAGGAGGAAAATATGAAATAAGATAACAATAGTCAGATAACGTAACCTAACCACTTCAAATTCAGGGAGAAGATCATGGACAAGAAACGAAAAAGTGACGTAAGAGCACCAGTAACCAATACAGGCAAATATCGAAAGACTCCTGGTGGCTCAGTGAGTTTTGAGGCTTACTTTTTACGTGACCTGTACCGGAAAGGGAAGATTGATGATTCCTTAATAAGCGAGTTGTGTAAAGCTGAAAAAATCGAGGGATCACCTAAGGACATCATCAGAATTCTAGCCGATACTGAAGGTGGAAACATTCCAAGAGGGTTGGCTTCAGCTATTGCAAGTTTAGCTCAAGTAGTTGCAGATCAAAATTGATGAGTCCTATCCTAATAGTCGATCCTGTTGCTAGGTTATTCTGGCTCCCTTCGCGCGGGGAGCCAGAATCCCTTGCTTTTTTTCTGAAAGGAGAAAAGGGAGTAATACCTAATTTAACGGCGTCTGATTTAGTTGAAATTGATAAACTTGTTCAAGGCACGCTTTTTGAGGCCACATCAAATGCAGTACAAACATTGATTGATCGAGGGGTAGTATATTTCTCCGAGCATTACAATCAATATGATTTTAATGATAGATATAGCCGCCAGGTCATTTCTTATTCCAATTTCACAAACTTTGACAATGCGCTGAAAGCGCACAACAAAATATCACAAATAAAGACTCTGATAGTCGGCGTGGGAGGTGTTGGCTGTAATGTAATTAAAGAGTTAATGGGGATGGGCGTACGACAATTCATATTGGTAGATCAAGATGTTGTTGAGGTTAGCAATTTAAATAGGCAGATTCTTTTTACTATCAACGATGTAGGTCTGCCAAAAGTAGAAGCTGCAAAAAAAAATATTATTTCGATATTAGGTAACGAAGCTGTGGTAGAGTGTTTACGCTTAGACTTTTTGAGTTGGAATCCGATGAGTGACGAAGTTGAACAAGTTGACTTGGCTGTTATTTCCAGTGACAGCAATCAGCCTTCTATACGACGAAAAGCGGCAAACCTTTTTTATAAGAAAAAGACTTCTTACGCATTCTTAAGTTACAGTTCTATTTACGCGAATGTTGGACCACTCGTTTTCGACAAGGAAAGTGGTTGCGGTTGTTGTATATTCAATGAAATTGATGTGGCTGAAAACATTGAACTTGTCACTGGTGCCCGTCTTCTTAATATTGCACCATCATCACTATCCATCAATTCTCTCGTAGCCTCGCACTTCTCTCTAGCTTTTCTGCAATGGGTGGTAGGTGTTCGTAAGGGCTCTGGCCTAATACGAATCAACATAAATAATAATAGTGTTGAGTCCACAGATATAAGAAGATTAGATTCATGCAATATATGCGGCAAGCGATAATGGGCAGTGATATACTAAGTGGCTGGTGTAATAATGACTACTATTTTGATGACCTTGCAGTTTTTGGGCTTGGTTTTTTTCATCCAGGCGGCATCCAAAGAACTAAGAAGTTTTTGTTGATGTATGACTGGGAAAACCTGGATGTCTTGGATGTGGGTTGTGGAAATGGGACAACGCTTGCGCTGCTGGAGCATTATGGCGCTAGGGTCTATGGCATCGAGTCTTCAAGATTAATGTATCTGGCAGCAATAAACAATGGAATTGAACGTGAGAGGATCGCTCTTGAAAAGATTGAGAACGTTAGTCCGGAAGCAAGGAAATTCGACTTTATCGTGATTGAAGGCGTATTAGGCTTTATTGAAGATCCTTGTTCTGTATTAAATAGGCTCAAATCATCGCTAAAACAAAATGGACACATAATAATCTTGGATTGGGAGCCCCACCAAAGACGGTTGAATCTTCAAGAAGCAAAGAATTATGGCTTTTATGTTTATGGGAAAACAAAATCAAAATACATTAAGAAACACCTCGAAGGATTGGGGTTCAACGTATCAGAAAATATAGAAGATTCAATTGCGCGATCTTTTACTTTGAGCAAAGATGCTGCTGAACTAAGAGTTAAGAGCTTTTTTGGACTGCAACGTATTAACAATAATGTTCGTCAATCAATAAATAGAAAATTGGCTAAAATGAAAAAAATATTGTCGGAAGATATCGCTTGCAAAAGTTACTTATTGATAGCAGAAAGCGTTTATGCCCAACAAGGCGCTGCACCGAGTCCCCCTTTTGTCCTCTCCGGAACATCTTGATTTATCGTACCCGTAAAAAGATGGATTGCGACATTATGTCGCTTTTTGTCAAAAGAAATGTCGTTCTAAGGTTATCCCCTTGACAAAACGCTACCCAAAAGGTATCTTTCGGGCAATGATTTGTCGGTTTATAAGGGGCAAACAGGGTAAAACAAAAGGGAATTGCACAACAAATCGATACACGAAAGAATAACCTCGTCATTTGGCAAGTTCTTTAAGGTTCCTCAAGTACACTTCCCAAAATAATTACTTACTTTTATCGGCAACCTCTAGTTTGGCCACTTCTCTTTGTAAGTGCGGCATGGCCACGTGGGTATAAATCTGCGTGGTCTGGATGTTGCTGTGCCCGAGTAACGCTTGTATTGAGCGTGTGTCTGTACCGGATTCGAGGAGGTGTGTGGCAAATGAGTGACGTAGCATGTGAGCGGTGATATGACGGCCAATTTTGGCTTTGCGTGTCGCTCTCAGGAGGGCTTTTCTGATGTTGTCGTATGGTCTGCCCCCTTCCTGTTGTGCCCGGTGGGTGCATTTCAAGACACGTCGAAATGGGTTAGTTTTTTGAAGGCCCAGAAGCGGTCTTCTATCTCTTGACAGGTGAG
>QIFK01000157.1 GCA_003230615.1 Nitrosospira sp.
GGCGATAGTGCCCCGGACAGGCCATGTTTTATGTCCAGCGTATTTATCGGCTGGTCGCCCGCTAGCCAAAACCACTGGAATGCATCCCAATTACCATTGGCTACCAGCGAATCTACCAGTCGCGCCATAGCATATTTTAGGTTGTCGGGCGCATCGGTGTAAAAGGTTATAGATGTTTCTGAGGTGGCACTGTAGCGCGGTACCTTAATCTCCTGTGAATAGCACGAGAAACTTATTAGCAATAAAAGTGTTAAGTATTTCATATTTCAAGGGCTTCCATGCGGGATTAACGTATGTATATAAACTTCTACCTTACTGTATCCTCCTAATCCCAATGTTCTATCAGCATAATAATCATTGCCCTGGCCAGTTAGCCAACCTTGGCCGGTTAGCCATGCGTTAGGTATCCCAAAAGTGTGATCTGTTAGTGTTCCTGCGGTTATTGCGGGTAGTTCGCTTTGTTGCAACTCGTCAGAAGGTTCAGTAAGTCCTACTGTTCCCGTGACAGTAGCCGCCAACCATGTTGGGTAGCTAGTGTGATCGCCAACACCATCGGGTAGTCTATGCGGGTCACCGGCATAAACAGTTACAGAATCAACTAACTGATCGGCATCCCAAAGATTTGCATAAGGTATAGTTGCCCAATCTGGTCTTGTGTATCTTCTCCTTCGTCTTTCAGCAGTGGTACTAGCATCCTCCCATATAAGATAGTCGTTGCCAGTGTCGGTAGGGCGCAATACCGATTCTAAATTTCCATCTACATATTGTCCTGCTGGGCGTATGTCCCAATCAGAAAATGTTCCGCTGCCGCTAGAATCATCCAGTTCAATTACCAAAACTCCGGTAGTACGATCATAACTAGTAACTTGTCCCGCTAACCAATTGGCAGTATTGGCACGTGAAATTAATCTTGCATAGTCATCTGACTCCCAATCCATATTATCATGAATTGTTATATTCAAAGTTCCACTACTTGCGATAGTTTCAGACCCCGCCCAAGCATCTTGCAGATGTTTAAATACGTGCATATTCCAGCTTGATGGTGAAGCACCAACTCCATTAGAATAATATACCAGCCCCGATAATGTATTTCCTGAGTATCCAGTTGCTAACATTACCATCCAGTTATCGGGATTGGTAGCCGAAGTAACCATAAGTGGTCGATTAATGCCTACAGGAATATCATGCCCCGCCTCTACATCTGTAAAGGTTATTGATCCTCCTGCGGCTGGGATAGTTTTTGTCTGCGAACTAGTTAAGTGATTCTGTGGAGCGTTGTTTTGGAAATAGTCTACAACATAAGATCTGTTAAGTTTAACTTGTGTAGTCGATTGAATTATATTATTATTTTCAGTAACAAGAGATACATCTGGCGATATTCTAAGAGAGCTATTAATGTCAAAAACCAGATTATTAAGATATTCGTATTTGTTTACATAGGCAGATGCCTGAAAACGCCTGTCCATAGCAATTCCCCAATTTCTGTAAAAAGTATAACTGCCAGACTTATAGGAGGGTCCAATGGAACCATAGGATTTCCCATTAAATAGACTTGGAATTGCTATTATATTGTATGCAAGGGTGACATTAAACAATCCACCATGTGCAGTAAAAGGCTGGTCATCGGCCGATGGAGTTTCCAAGGTGCTGGTAAAACCATGTGTAGAAAAAGTCTCGTCCGTCCCTTCTGTAGCAGTTATGAAAGCCATATACATTTGCTCTACATCTGGGGAAATCAAAAGTTTAGGCGATAGGCCAATAGCATCATGGCTGCGAAATGTCCCGCCTCGAAAATGACCTCCAAGATGAAGAAGATTAGAAGTTTGATATATGACTTCAGTTTTCGCTATACCAAACCCGTTTGGACTTGAAAGCATATTGACCAGCAAATTTCCTTCAGCCCGAAGCCAACCAGATCCATTATTATTAAAAATGTTATAAACCCATCCGCTGGTTATCACCATGACAATTCTTCCTGGGGTAATAACTGCATCATAGTAACTTCCAGCCCCCGTGTCATTTGTATTGGTAACTAGATATATTTCAGGTATGACGCCTCCTGCGTAAGCATGTTGAGTAAATCTTCCAAAACCCACAGCACCGGGATAGGCTAGCAGTTGCCCGGCATCAGGAATATTGTTGACGACTGAAAAATCCACTATGGTAGCCAATGGATTTGCTGTAACAGCTAAATCCTCAACCGTTCCCCCACTATAATCCATATTAACTGTCTCACCAAACACATAGTCGACAGCAAAAGTATATGTATAGTCTTGTCCTGATCCTGTTATTGAGGTAGGTATGACGTTAGTACTGTTACCATCAAAATTAAAACTTGTTCTACTGGCTGAAACATTTACCACATTTTCAGAAAATCGAACAACTATCGATGTTGCATTAGTAATAGACGCCGACACAACAGTAGGGGGGGTTATGTCTGCACCAACATTATTACTTATTGCAGTGCTGGCAAAAGTTTCCAAATCATTACCAGCATTGTTTTCTAATATATTGCTCCCTTTTGTATAAGAGATACTTCCGTCACCACCATTTGTAACATTTCCAGTAGTAGTAATATCAATATAGTTTGTTCTTTCTGTAATGATCACTCCCGTTCCGGTTGTCTGCCCACCGACTGAAAAGGTAAAATCACCTACTGCCGGGGCACTGCCATAAATATTTTTATTAAGGTATATTCTGATATTATCATCGGCCACCAACCCAACCTCAACAGAATCAATTACAGGCGATGGATAAACGGCAGCATAGAGAGCCTTTAGATTTTTGGTATACCCCGCAAGGTCGATATCCTTACTGCTGACCGATAATGAGCCTATACTGGCCTGGGTTGGGTGTGCGATTGAATCGGGATCTCCTGAGAAACTTTGGTTTGTGGCCATTAAATACAAGTCTCTTTTTGATTCTTCAACCAGTGGCTTATTGACCTTTTTTAACAGAATACTGTCCTCGTATAATCGAACCGAGTCTGCTCCACCTATGCCCCTTATTACTGTGTATAATGTATTTCTTTTTAGAATATACGATGTATGTGAGTTTGTTGTGGCCCCAATGCCAAATGTAACCAGGTTGTTGCTTTTCTGCTCAAATATTAAATTTTCAACCCATGGAGTGTTTTTTTCTGCACCAAATAAAGCATTAAAATCATCATTAATTCCTGGCTCTAATACATATATAGAGATAGCTATGTTGTTGCTATCTGAATTAACCTTGTCTTTAGCAAAATTCCAACCTGTATGAAAAGCACCACCCAATACTCCTGCGGTCGATCCTCTGTATCCATTATTAATTTCAAAAACAGGAATATCCCCACCAATAGGCTGCAAATCTTTTGATCCTATTAAATCCTTTTTGGCATCACTAAGCTGGCTACGTAAAAAAACATAATGTATATCATGCTTGGCTATATTCCCATTTAATGTTTCGGCAGCTATATAATCACTATATGCAGAGGTAATAATAATTCCCGATCCAGACATATTTCCTGCTACATTTCTAGCTCCCGATTGGGAATTGCATGAGATAAAAGACAAGTAAAAAAATATTATAAATATTACTTTCATAAAAGTTTCTGATTTAGCTGTGGGATGTTCAAGGTGCTTGTGCAGTTATCCATGTTTCTATTCTTGTGTTCATCTTGATATGATCTATTCCAGATGTGCCAAAAACAAAAGCGGCGGCGGAAGATGGAGATTGTGCCTCATCAGATATAGAACCATTATTATTTATAGCTAATCCATATATATCAACACTAGGAACACCAAAAAATGATCTTGTTGTGGCATGTACAGAACTGCCATCTATTAATAAATCCTGAGATGTTGCCCCACTGCGTTCTATAGTGTAATATGTGTCAACAGCCATCCCTGCTGCTGTATAAGTGTCGAGGGCACCTGCCGCAGTAGAATGAACTCTCCATTTAATATCTGTTGTACTTTGATTGTCTTGAAGAATAAGTTTATAGGCATTCCTGCCTCCCACATAATCATGGTTGGAAGTGCCACCACCACCAATTCCGTTCACATAAACGCTATAACTAGCATCATTATCGCCCACCCCAACAGTTGCAGGATTCCAGTTCGTGTCTATTGCGCCACCATTTATTGCGCTAGATCCTGTCCATTTTACATAAGCAGTAAAGGTTGGCGGTGTAGTCCCTATGAACATTGCATCAGTGCCGTTTATAAGGTCGCTCAAGGAATTAGCCTGCGTATCCATGGCAGCTAGAATAATATATCTTATCAAGCTCCAATTCCCATCATCCACACATCCGCAAACTAAATCAGTAAGGTTGTCCTGGGTTGCTTGCGGAGGTAATGTTGCCAGATTAGCAATAGCGGCTGTAGCCTCCGGACATCCTGTTATGGTAACTACCCTGCTAGACTGCTGATTAATAGCCCCGGCACCAACAAACTGCGCCTGACCATAAAGGCAGAAGAAAAGTAATAATATCGTTAGTAGCTTTCTCATCT
>QIFK01000021.1 GCA_003230615.1 Nitrosospira sp.
CTCTTAATCTAGTACTCATTGGTTCTATAGAACTCAAAATCATGTGATGAGAATTATTCACATCATTACCAGCCTCAATCTCGGTGGTGCTGAAATTATGCTTATGCGGCTCATTGAGACGCACCGGACTGAGACAAATTCCATACATACAGTAATTTGCCTTACTGGTATGGGTGAGGTGGGAATGCAGTTGAGAGCCAGTGGTGTAGAGGTGCAAGTATTGAATATGCGCTCACCACTTGATATTCCACGTATTCTTTGGCGGCTTTGGCGGCAGATTCGTTCATTTCATTTCGATATTGTCCAAACATGGATGTACCACGCCAATTTATTAGGTGGCCTGGCCGCACGTTCTGCCGGTAATCGCAACGTGATCTGGGGTATCCGAGGTTCTGCGATTCCGCAGCAGGGGATTTCGGTGACCAGCATAGTGGTATCACTTGGTGCCTGGCTGTCTCGTTATTTGCCTCGTATGATTATATGTTGCGCAGAGTCTGCCCGAACCGCTCATGTCAAGAAAGGCTATAAACAAAGTAAGATGATTGTTATTCCTAACGGATTTGATCTTACTCAGTTTATCAGAACCCCATTATACAGACAGCAGGCACGTACCGGCTTTGGGTTTGATGATAAAGACATCGTTGTTGGCATTGTAGGTCGATTTGACCCATTAAAAGACTATAGAAATTTTGTGCTTGCTGCTACAGAGCTTGCCAAGGAAAATGAACATGTAAAATACCTGATGGTTGGGCGAGGTATTGAGAGAACGAATGATGTTTTGATGAAATGGATAGAAGAAGGCCAACTCGTTCATAAATTCATACTCCTTGGTGAGCGCAATGATATTCCACGATGTTTAGCCAGCATAGATATTTTCTGTCTATCGTCTAGTAATGAAGGATTTCCGAACGTGGTTTGTGAAGCGATGGCTATGGGTGTCCCATGTGTGGTAACAGATGCCGGTGATGCGGCTGAAATTGTTTCTGATACTGGGATCGTTGTTGCTCCTCGTGACTCGACTGCTCTGGTTAGGGCACTGCGGGATATGATAAGCAAAGGTGCCAACGAACGATTACATCTCGGTAAATTGGCGCGACAACGCATAAATAAGCATTATTCGATAGATACTATCTCAAGCCAATTTGACAATATTTACAAGAAGATAACTAAAAAGTAATCACAACATTACCTATGTTTACGGAAAAATGAATAAAGACAACGTTGACAAGGAGATAGTAGAAGGGTTTGGTGATGAATGGTCACGTTTTGATCAGTCTGAGCTCCCCGAGAAAGAAAGAAAGGTAAGATTTGAGGGTTACTTTTCAGTCTTTCCGTGGCATTCCTTACCTGATAGTGCAGAAGGTTTTGATCTTGGGTGTGGCAGCGGGAGATGGGCTACATTGGTGGCACCCAGAGTCGGATTGTTACATTGTATCGATCCGAGTGTTGCTCTTGATATTGCCCGTAAGAATCTGGCGCAGTTTCGAAATTGTGTCTTTCACAGTGCTACGGTAGATGCCATACCCCTGGCGGATGCAAGTATGGACTTCGGCTACTCTCTGGGGGTCTTGCATCATGTTCCCGATACACAAGCAGGGATTGAGGCATGCGTAAAGAAGTTAAAGCCCGGTGCTCCTTTCCTTGTTTATCTATATTATGCATTTGACAATAGACCATTCTGGTTTCGGACCATTTGGCGCCTGAGTGATGTTTTGCGTAGAGTGATTTCACGATTACCGTATGGGCTACGATATATTATCAGCCAGATTCTTGCATTTTTGGTGTACTTGCCGCTTACAAGATTCTCGTGGTTGCTGGAAAAATTCGGCATAAATGTCTGTAATTTTCCATTAAGCGCCTATAGAAATCTTAGTTTTTACACTATGCGTACAGATGCCCTGGATCGATTTGGCACCAGGCTTGAGCAACGTTTTTCACGCGAGCAAATCAGGAGAATGATGAAGCAGGCCGGACTTGAGAAAATAGTGTTTTCTGACAATGAGCCATTTTGGTGTGCAGTTGGTTATCGCCGATACTAACTGAGTGTAGTAGTGCCAAAGAATTAAGATGTAAGAATAATATGAATTTTCGCAGGAAAAAGGTCATTGTAACCGGGGGCGCAGGTTTTATTGGTTCTGCGGTTATCCGGCAATTAGTAAATGAAACGGATATTACTGTTATTAATGTAGATGCACTTACGTATGCCGGAAACTTTGAATCACTAGATTCAGTGTCGAAGCATCCTCGTAATCATTTTGAGCATGCGGATATACGCGACAGGGGTGCGATGGAACGTATATTTCAGGAATATCAGCCTGACGCGCTCATGCACCTGGCGGCAGAAAGCCATGTAGATCGATCGATTGATGGCCCCGCAGAGTTTATCGAAACCAATATTATTGGTACTTACACTTTGCTTGAGGTCGCTCGGCAATATTGGCAGGAGTGTCGTCAATCATCGGCAAATGATAGTGAGAAGAGTTTTATTTTTCATCACATTTCTACTGATGAGGTGTTCGGCTCCTTGGGGGATGAGGGATTATTTACCGAATCATCTTCTTACCAGCCAAGCTCACCTTACTCTGCCAGCAAGGCATCGTCAGATCATTTGGTTCGAGCTTGGCATCATACGTACGGTTTGCCCGTCGTTATTACCCATTGCTCAAACAACTATGGCCCCTACCAATTTCCAGAGAAGCTAATTCCGTTAATGATCCTTAATGCAATCAGCGGCAAGGCGCTGCCTATTTATGGGAAAGGCGATCAGATAAGAGACTGGCTGCATGTTGAAGATCATGCACGAGCATTGGTAAAAGTTGTCCAGGACGGAGCTGATGGGGAAACCTATAACATTGGCGGGCACAATGAAAAGACTAACCTGGAGGTTGTGAAGACACTCTGTAGTGTTCTTGACAAACTGGTCCCGGATCATCCGGGTGAGATAGAACGCTACGAGGAACTCATCACCTATGTAGAAGATCGGCCTGGACATGATATGCACTACGCAATCGATGCTTCAAAGATCGATCGGGAACTTGGTTGGCATCCTGTCGAGACATTTGAAACCGGAATAAAAAAAACTGTTGAGTGGTATCTAAACCATAAAACATGGTGGCAAAGGATACAAGACGGCAGTTATCAGGGTGAGAGAATCGGCTTGGGAGGAAAAATATGAAAGGTATTGTTCTTGCTGGCGGTTCAGGGACCCGTTTATATCCCATTACCAAGGGGGTTTCTAAGCAATTATTGCCAATATACGACAAGCCTATGATTTATTATCCACTGTCTGTATTAATGTTGGCAGGCATTAAAGATATTTTAATTATATCAACGCCAGATGACATTGGCAGTTATAAACGATTATTATCTGATGGGGAGCAATACGGTGTAAATATTTCTTATGCCGTACAATCAGATCCAGATGGAATAGCTCAGGCTTTTATTATTGGTGAAGAATTTATCGGTGATGACAACGTCTGTTTGGTTCTTGGCGATAACATATTTTATGGCCAAGGTTTTTCTCCTAAATTAACTAATGCGGCCAGCCGTAAAAAAGGCGCTACAGTTTTTGGTTACCAAGTAAAAGATCCAGGTCGTTTTGGCGTAGTGGAATTTGACCAAATCATGAGTGTTTTATCAATTGAAGAAAAGCCAGAACATCCAAAATCAAATTACGCGATCACAGGCTTGTATTTTTACGATAACGATGTCGTGAAAATAGCACAATCAATTAAACCTTCTACACGAGGTGAGCTGGAAATAACTTGCGTTAACAATGTATATCTAGAGCGAGGTGATTTATACGTAGAAATCCTGGGACGAGGCTTTGCCTGGTTGGATACCGGTACTCATGAAAGCTTGCTGGAAGCCAGTTCCTTTGTGCAAACAATCGAACATCGTCAAGGTTACAAAATTGCTTGCTTGGAAGAGATTGCCTTTAATAATGGCTGGCTAAACACTGATGACCTCAGAAAAATAGGCGAATCCCTGAGTAAAAATAGTTATGGAAACTATTTGTTAGATATTGTGAATGAGGCATCATGAAACTGATTCGTACACAACAGGATCTCGCTATTAACGGAGCAGCGCCAGCATTCGATCAACCATTACACGTCGGTCGTCCAAACATCGGTAGTCGCGAAGCCTTTTTGAAATATGCCGGAGAGATATTTGATCGTCGCTGGCTTACCAATAACGGTCCAGTGGTGCAGGAGTTCGAGAGGCGGGTAGCTGATTACCAAGACGTCAAGCACTGCGTAGCCATGTGTAACGGCACGGTAGCACTTGAGATAGCCATCCGCGCCTTGAGGCTGGAGGGGGAAGTGATCATCCCATCATACACGTTCATTGCTACCGCTCATGCTTTGTACTGGCAATCTATTACGCCGGTATTTGCTGATATTG
>QIFK01000010.1 GCA_003230615.1 Nitrosospira sp.
GGGATGCCCCGAATGCCGTATTTAGGTGGTGTGGCTTGGTTCTCATCAACATTAAGCTTAGTCACCTTGAGTCGTTCGCCATATTCTACAGCGACCTCATTCAGAATAGGTGTGATCATCTTGCATGGGCCGCACCATTCTGCCCAGTAATCTACCAGCACAGGTACGGTTGACTGTAATACTTCTGTTTCAAATGTTTCATCGGAAACGTGATGAATTTGCTGACTCATGGAGATTTTTTCAGATATTAAATTAAATTACTAACAATGTGCAGGGTGTTGGCACGTTATTAGAGTATCTAAGATTCTATTCAGATTTCTTTTTATGAAGGATAATCAAGGATGACCAACGCTATATATCCGCTATAGTATCGAAAAAATGTGAGAAAGGGAAGTACTACGTTTTTACGAATGCCGGAATATGTTGGTATGAGTATCAGGTGATTGACCAAATAGCTGGTTGGAGCGTCTGATTCCGATTTATAAGGCGGCGCTACACTTTTTATAATCAGTATTCCATCTGATTGCACGATTGTATTAAACAAGAAATAATTTTTTGTTAAAAACAGACCTCATAGAATCATTAAGATTATTCTGCAAAGAGTACTAATGGCTAATTTATATATTAAAACAGGCTTTAAAGAAGGCAAATCTTACCTGATGGATAGCTATGTTAGTGTACCTTTTCGTATTACTAATGTTGGGCAAATTAAAGAGGATGGTTGTCTATATATGATGCTTGGAAGTTCCTCCCCCGGTTTATTAGATACCGACAATCACGAGATAGATATTAATGTGGAGGAAAACAGCCGATTTCAGTTGCAGACACAATCTTATCAACGATTGTATAACATGAAAAAAGGTTCATCACAGATAACCAAAGTAAAGCTCGCTCCTAATAGCGCTTTTTGTTACGTGCCGCATCCAGTTGTTCCACAGGAGAATTCTATATTTAGAAACCATACTATCATTCATCTAGAGAAGAACTGTGAATTAATTCTAAGTGAAATTATAACTTGTGGTAGAAAAAATTCTGAATTTATTTCTCCTGACAGAGAAATATTTGGTGAAATATTCAAGTTTACTTATTTTCAGAATGTGACAGAAATTTGTTTTAATGATCTTTTAATTCTAAAAGACAAGATAATATTAGAACCTCAAGTAGTTCCTGTAGATACAGTTATTCAGTTAGAAGGATATACACACCAAGCGACCTTTATATACCTAAATACAGGCAACAGCAGTGTTGCGTACGAGCTTATAGCAGAGATTCTAAAAATTATGGAATATGAGGAGAATATTTCTTTTGGGGTTTCTGAAATGGCTGCAAATGGTTTTGTACTGCGGGTATTAGGAAACGGTGGAGAGCAGTTGTTTAATTGTTTTCAACAAATACAGAATTTCTTGTGGGAAAGGAAAGAAGCGCCCATTGTTAGTATTAAAGAAAAATCTTTCACTAGATAATTTTGAGTATCTAGAAAAAGGAGTGGTTAAAGCGTAATAATTAGAAGAATCCGGTCGTGCTTTCAGGTGCTAGTAAATAGTCTTTTACTAATATGATTTGGTCATTGCTTATAAGCATGGGCGCATGACCTATATTGGGTAATTCTATTATTTGTACCATAGCTCCACGTACTTGCATTTCTGCCACAGTTTCCGGGTGTAATACGTTGGATTTTTCGCCATGTAGTACTAGTGTGGGGATGTTTAATGTATTCCATTGTTTCCACATATTGATATCATGGGACGTATGTTTTTTGAGACTTTCGACTATTCCAGGATCATAGTTGAAGCCATATGTTCCATTGTCAAATTTACGTGCACTATGTACTGCGAGATGGTGCCACTGGGCATCAGTTAGATGGCCGTACGAGGACGATATTTCTTTAATATGTTCTTTAAACTCTTTGAAGCTGTTGAAATGCGGTTCTTTGCCGACGTAGTCAAGCATCTCTGCTAATGCTATAGCTGGAATTAACGGACCAATGTCGCTCATGACAAGTCTGCGTATTAGATCAGGTGATTCTGGCTGAATTGCCATAATCATACCGATAAGTCCGCCCATTGATATACCTACCCAGTCCAGTTGAACGGCGCTGTTTCCCAATGCCCCTATATGTGAGAGTAGAGCTACCGTATCTGACACATAGAGCGGATGATGATCATAATCTTCTATGTTGATTAGCCAGTCGCTTTGCCCGCGTCCTACTATATCTACACAAATCACGCGACAGTTAGATTCCAGCTCTTTTGCAAGGAAATCAAAGTCGCGGCAATTGCGCGTCAAACCATGGACACAAACGACGATGTGTAGATTATCCGGATCTCCCCATTCGGTATATGTAATACACCGTGTGTTTTTATCAGAATTATTATTTGAATTGGTATGAATAGGAAATCGGTTGAGCCGCATAGCCATTAGTTTTATGTTAAATATCTAGTACGTTAATATAATTTAATGCATTGATACATCTATTTATGTGGCGAGATTAAATATGGCTAGTACGTAGTAACTTAGGCCATCTTCTGAATGGAATTAAGAATCTTTAGAGTAAAATAAGGACAAAAAATGATTTAAGGTCAAATGAGTGTTTCTAATTTCTGTAAGCTTCAACTTCTATTGTGAGTTTAAGATTATCACCCACACCTGGTAGTGCATAATTCATACCGAAATTTGAACGTTTCATATTCGCTGTGGCGTCAATTCCACACATAGCTTTTTGATTCATAGGATTTTTACCGCACTTAAAAGCTGTAATAGTAAGGGTTACTGGCTTCGTGACACCAAGTAATGTGAGGTTTCCTTCCACCGTGGTGGGAGTGTCTCCATTGAATTTCACTGCTGTAGATTTGTAGGTTGCTTTTGGGAATTCAGCCGTATTAAAGAAATCCGGGGAGCGTAGGTGGGCATCTCGTTTTTTCAGCCCTGTACTTAACGAAGCTGTTTCAATAGTTATCTCAACCGATCCGACCTTCGCGGCGCGGTCAATAGTAAGTTTTCCGCTGCTTTTGTCAAATCGACCACGCATAGTGGAAAATCCTAGGTGGCTGACAGCGAAGTGAGGATAGGTATGTGTTGGGTCAATAGTATAAGTTTCCGTTGCAGCAGGTACACTAGTACTGAAGAAGAAGAGTGCAACAAGTAATGTAGTCGTCGTATGCAACATGGTATTTCCCTTTTTATGTGGATTAAGAATAATTATTTAATATCATAGAGACATGTTTCTTAATCATTCTAGATATATTGATTATATTGGAATCCCACCAGCTTTGTTCCATGCAAGTAAAATAGAAACGGCACCAATGATTAGTGTGAGTATTGACAACGTAACTATCTGCTCGCGTATTGACCAATTTCTCGGCAACGGAACGTGTGCGACAAATGGAATAGCAGCTAGCACAGGGAGGCAATACCAAGGCATCTGGGCGAGCATCATCGTAGCTGGTGAAATTAATCCACACAGTAGTGACAGTGGCAAAGTGAACGTTCTTCCACAAGAGAAAGGCTTTCCACTCGTCAACTGAGCTAGAAGGTAAGCACTACAGGCCATACCGATGGCAAGCCCAAGTTGCCCCAACAGTGCTGATGCACTGAGTGATGCGGATATACCAATACCTATTCCTAATCCCATTCCTGCTGAGCCTGCGCGTGCTGGTTTGGTAGCAAGACGGTCCATGAGAATTGTCACCCAGGTTACGTAGGCAACTATACCAATGCTATATATTGTTGCTTCCTGTATTTCTTTTTGTTGTAATACTGGCCACAACATCCATAACGCTACGTTACTGCAAGCGATTACAATTAAGTAACGCATAAACCGCCAGTTTGGTGTTAAATCAAGCAACAGTCCAATGACAGCAGCAATCAGCCCAGACAGAACAATTTTTTTTATGGCAGAGAGCGGTTCAAAATTGAAATCTGCCGCAAGATAAACAACCGCACAGAATCCCGCAATTACAGCAAGACCTGATAGCCGAAGACGATTGAGTAATTTAGAAGTAATCAGTGCAGCGATGAAAGGGACAATAATACTTTGTGCCATTGGGTGGCTTACCCACTCATTCAAAGTTAGCCTCCGAATTAAAATAAAATTTGTGGTGATTATGCAGTATTTTTTTGCGGTTGTTTACATTCTTTATTTGGAGTTATGGGGAAGTGGTTCTGATGGAAGGGAGGGGACACTTTCGTTCCATTAAATGTCCGTTTGCAACAATTGCTGACCCGCTACAAACTCGGCTAGGAATTTCTACGTTGTCTGGTTCTGGTTTAATAATCATACTCAGAATTTGTAATTTACCATCCTGAGCATAGCCAGCATTAAATGCTTTGTGTTAGTTATGGTACTTAGTTTAATAAGTGGTTTAC
>QIFK01000076.1 GCA_003230615.1 Nitrosospira sp.
CCAGTTCAGATTCAAAAAAACTCATATTTCCTAAGTTTCCCAGTGTGATATGTTTTTCTGTGCAGATAAGGTACTCGAACTCTCCCTCTTTTTGAATATATTTTGGCTCTTCTTCTATTCGTCCTTGTAAGCTTGGTGTAATTGCAGAAAGAACTTTAACCTTCTGTCCTACTTTAAATTTGTATTCACTCATACTGGATTCTTCCTATCAACCCAACTTCTTTGTTAGTTTTCTAGTTTTGTATGTAAAATCTATATTTCCAAATATACTACATACTGAACGATTTATAGGTTACTTATTGGTGAATACCCACTTTAGGTCAATACAAACGATCGAGTTTCGCCTCCAGGAATTTGGTTGATAAAACTAACTTACATTCTAAATTTCATTTTAGTTTGTGGTTGATTATTAATCATGTTATATAGTAACTTGCATATAACAGAATGATTTCTTGAATGTTTATTTTTATAATAACTGAATTAGATGATGAATAATCAAGCAGTCTAGCATGACATAGTTCTCAATATGCGAGAGATGCTTAGCACTGAAGGTGCCGGCGACAACATAAGATACACTGTACAAGGAGTAACGACGGAGGCCCGTTTGAGAAACATTGTGCTTGAACTATTAAAGGCAAATCACATGATTTTAGTTATTTCCGTATTTGCAAAACAGTAATAATTTAAAGCCCACAAATTACAATTACCAAGGAGGAAAATCTGAACCTGGAAACAAAATTAGGTATTTGCAATAAATGCAACTCCACACAGGTAAAGACGTATACGTTGCCTTATCATGTAGAAAATCTCTTTGGCGTGCCTATTGGAGTCAATGGTTGCGTAATTAAGACGGCTTGCTACCTATGCAAAGAAGAAGCGATTACTATCCCCGATGTCCAAGGACTGATTGCTGCCGCTGCAGTCGCTCGTATTATGCTTCCTACTAAATTGAACGGACCTGAAATTAAATTTCTTCGCAAATCAATTAAATTATCTTCAAAAGACTTTGCCAAAATAATGGGCATCAGGCCTGAAACGGTTTCTCGTTGGGAGGGTAATGGTGAGCAGCAAATTGGCTATGCTGAAGAAAAGATATTTAGAATTTTAGTAGGAACTATGTTAAAAAAAGAACCGCATGATGATAAGGCCCCAGCGGTTGATTATGATCATATGGCTATCGTAGAAATGGCCATCAATCCAATCAGACCATCTGGAAACGTCCCGCTCGTAAAATTTGCACGAATAAAAATGAGATTTAATAACAGAAAAGCTCAAGATCTTTGGGAAGAATTAGAATCCAAAGCGGCTTAATATGACTGCAAGTCTGAAAATAGTTTGGGAAAGTATAATTGATGATGAATCTTGAATTATTGAATTTACGCTGGGGGTAATTTCTGTGCTACTTTCTTAGCTTAGTACCGCTGTATTTTTACTTCTTGGTTAGCCTCTTGCTTTGCAGTCCGCGTTCGTTCTCGCTCAGCTCCCAATTCGGAAACCGCCTTTTCCAATTTTTCGAGACGGTGACTTTCTAAAAGATCTAGCCTCGTTCTGTCATTGCTATCACAGATATTGCGCTCGATTAGAGTATTAGTCTTAGCCTCTTGCTTTGCAGCCCGCGCTCGTTCTCGCTCAGCTCCCAATTCGCAAACCCCCTTTTCCAATTTCTCGAGACGAAATTTTTCTGAAAGCTCTTGTCCGCCGCCCTCATCTTGAGCATGTACCTGTAAGGCGACTGAGATCAGTAATATAAGGATAAAAGTTTTCATTTGGCAAACATCACAAATGTTTGATTTCTATGCTTGCTAAATTTCTTGATAAATTTCGTAATCTCTATATTAGAGACTCGAGCCCTCAACACTGACAGCAAAAACAACTGGTTAGGTAGAAATGTCTGGCTATTTTATTTCTCAAACAACTAGCCTTGCTAGCCCCTCAGGAAGGCTATTTCCCATTACAATTCTTTGTTCATATACCGCAACACCCACACCGAATCCAGTAGCCTTTTTTCTAGAAAGTATATTGCTTCCTATTCGAATACCGCCACTTTGGATTTCGCATTCAGGAAGTTTTTGTGAAAGTCCTTTAATGACACGTCTCTCCTTATCAAAGCTATAGAGCTCCTGTCCATTATGAATTACTTTAAAGCCATCCTCTATAACTTCATATTGTATGTTTGGGGCGGGCTCATTTCCCAAAACCTCCAAAACTGCTTTAGTGCCATCAAGTAATATAATTGAAATGAGGCCTGTGTTGTCTTCTAAGATTGCTCGCTTACCCCATATAAGAGGTATCTTAACGTCCTCAAATCTTTGACCCCCCATATTTAAATTCATGACTCAACCTCTCCTTGATTCTTGATTTGTCACTGCGTTCGCTTCAGGCGCCCAAGGCATTGATAAGAAAAAGCTGTACAGCATGAATCTACAAGGGTGCTTTTCAGTGTTCTTCTCTTCATATTAAGACTGTTTATTTGCCTAACTCAGATTTTCTATTGATCCGACAGTGGTTATAACGGCAAAAATTTGACGATCTAAAGTATTGCAACTAGTTAAAAGCAGGATAAGTGCTTTATTGTAGAGGGGTGCGGGACTTCATTAACTGTATTCTATAGAATCAGCTTCCATATGAGCTCGACCCTCGCTACCTTTTCCAAGAATCAGCAAGAACCAATTTGCAGATTAGAACAAAACCTGTTTTCATTGGCCTAGTGACTTCACAAGACAAACCTATACACCTTGCTACCGATGTAAGCCGACGAGAAGTCTGGTCGTGGGCAATGTTCGATTTTGCAAACTCCGGCTACACTACTGTTGTCATTACAACAATATTTAATGTTTATTTCGTCAACGTGGTGGCTCGCAATCAGGACTGGGGGACATTTGCATGGACAGCGACACTTGCAGCCTCATATGTGCTCATTATTCTTACTGCGCCGGTTTTGGGCGCATACGCTGATGCTTACGCCGCGAAAAAACGTCTTCTATTTCTAACCACTATAGGTTGTATCATCTTCACCGCTCTGCTTTTCTTTGTCGGTCCGGGAGATTTTTGGCTCGCGATAGTGCTTGTAATTTTTGCGAATTTCTTTTTTGGTAGCGGTGAGAATCTGATTGCCGCATTTCTACCTGAACTGGCAAAAAGCAAGTCACTTGGAAAGGTGTCGGGTTGGGGCTGGAGTCTTGGCTATATTGGTGGCATGGTAAGTTTAGGTTGCTCATTCGCGTATGTAGCCTGGGCACAAGAGCAAGGACAACAAGCTGATCAATTTGTGCCAGTAACCCTACTAATAACCGCTTTTTTGTTTGCTATATCCTGTATTCCGACGTTTCTCTACCTTAAAGAGCGGGCGCAACCGCAACCACATCTACACAGCCGCGGTATAGTAGGTGAAGCATTCGCGCGACTAGGCGACACGATTAAACATGTGCGCGACTATCGTGACTTGGTGCGATTTCTTGTCTGCCTTATTTTCTATCAGGCAGGCATCCAAACGGTAGTCGTGATAGCTGCAATTTATGCGCAGCAGGTAATGAACTTTGATCCCGGCGATACCATGTTACTAGTGGTAGTAGTGAACATCACAGCGGCGCTTGGCGCATTCGTGTTTGGCAACATTCAAGACAAAATTGGTCATATTTTAACTATCGCACTGACCCTCGTTGGTTGGATCGTCATGGTGTTACTTGCTTGGGGAGCGGAAGACCGTGCCACGTTCTGGTTAGCCGCCAACATTGCCGGCTTGTGTTTGGGCGCATCCCAGTCAGCAGGACGTGCTCTGGTTGGATACTTTACGCCCGCACTTCGACGAGCTGAATTTTTTGGGCTGTGGGGGCTGGCAGTAAAATTGTCATCGATACTCGGTCCGGTAACCTATGGGTTGGTAAGCTGGATATCACATGGCGATCACCGTCTTGCGATGCTAATTACTAGCAGCTATTTTATTATCGGCCTAGCGATATTAATGGGGGTAAATGTGCGAAGGGGTCGACAAGCCGCACTACGCAATAAAGCAATTCTTTAATACAGTGTAGAAATCTGCGGATATATAAAATCTATGAATTAGCACTGTATTGGTTAAAGCATTTGCTACTGACTTTACCTCTTTTAACCTGCGAAGCTATTTTCTTAGCCTAAGCACAGATTTACGCAATCCATAAATTTAATGGTGCATTTTGTGGTGATCGCTGTGATCCTCGCCGTGCTGATCGTGAAAATCAGCATGACTATCTGTTTGTTCTTTAGGCTTCTTATTTTTGTTACTCAACTCAGCAGGTTTGAGTGGAGTGAAGCGAGCGGCCTGCGCCTCCTGATCTGGTAGCCTAATAAACACAACAATCTTCGTTTCCGGCGTAA
>QIFK01000110.1 GCA_003230615.1 Nitrosospira sp.
GACTTGGTATTTCACTTATCAGAGCAGAGAACGCGGGTTGTTGCGGTGCGGTTTCTTACCATCTAAATGCACAGCAAGAAGGATTAGATTATATGCGCCGCAATGTAGATGCCTGGTGGCCACATATTGAAAATGGGGTAGACCTGGGAATTGAAGCTATTGTAATGACTGCAAGTGGCTGTGGCGTAACTGTAAAAGAGTATGGGCATCTGTTAAGCCATGATCATAACTATGCAGAAAAAGCAGCACGCATTTCGGAGCTAACCAAAGACATAAGCGAAATTCTAGAAGTTGAAACTAAGAACTCCCCTCTCATAAATTATTCGATGCCTAATGCTAGCTCCAATAAATCAAAACTATCTTTCCATTCTCCTTGTACTCTACAACATGGATTACAAATTCATGGGGCAGTAGAAAAGATTCTTACAACCGCAGGGTTTGACTTAACTTTTGTTCGGGATGCTCATCTTTGTTGTGGTGCAGCGGGGACTTATTCAATCCTGCAACCACAATTGTCTAAACAGCTGCTGAGAAATAAAATAGTAGAACTGCAATCTAATAACCCTACTCAGATCGTTACCGCAAATATTGGTTGCCTCATACACCTACAAAGCGCTACATCCTTGACTGTTAAACATTGGATCGAAGAATTAGATGAAAAACTACGTGATCATTAGTATATAGACAGTATTTGCATTTTCCAGCAGAGTGGTAGAATGAGCACTGAGCTTAAGTTTCTAAATTTGTAGAGAGATATGGCAGAAAAGACAAACTGTGCTGACCAGATCAATCAAATGGAGAAATAATCCGAATGGAAAAGTTAACTAAAGAACATATAGCCACAGCGTTACGTGACGTCCCCCTTTTTTCCTCACTATCGACTGAACTCATCGAGTTATTAGCAAATGTGGTAAATACACGAGATTATCCGAAAAACACGTTCATCCTTTCTGCTGGCGATAAAGCGGATTCTCTTTACATAATTCTTTCAGGAAGCGTCAAAGTTAGTATCGTTGATATAGATGGCAAGGAAGTAATTTTGTCATTATTGGAACAGGGAGATATTTTCGGCGAAATGGCTTTAATTGATGACCACCCACGTTCTGCTGACATTGTTTCGCGCGGACCATGCGAACTTATGATGATCAGAAAAGATGACTTCAGGAAATGTCTAGCCTCAAGTCCAGCCTTGTCAATGCAAATCATGCTTGGTCTAGTGCAAAAACTCCGCGAAGCAGACAGAAAAATAGAAAGCTTGGCTCTTGTCAATGTATATGGCAGAGTGGCCCAGGCATTGCTGGAATTCTCAGAGAAACAGGGTGATACATTAGTAATTGATGACAAACTTACCCACCAGGACATTGCAAGGATGGTTGGTGCATCGCGCGAAATGGTTACACGCGTAATGCGAGATCTAGTTGATGGCGAGTATATCAGCATCGAGAGAAGAAGCATCGTGCTACATCACAAGCTTGAGGTATACGCGCAGGAGATAGGGCGTGCTCATGCCCACACTCAAGTCTAGAGAACCGAGTATCTGATCATCTCTTTAAGCTCAATAAGTCCCAGCAAATAGAGTTTGTTTTTGTGGTCAACTTAGTCTTATAAAATCAGTGCTCATCTTCCCTTGATACTACTCATGAGTCTCATCAACAAGTCGATGGCAAAAAAACCAGGTGCAAATCCCCTCCCACCGAGAATCATAAGGCTGCTGCGTGAATCCAGCTCGCTTGCTTTACTGGGCGTGGCTCTTTATCTGGTACTGATATTTTATGGCTATGATCGTACCGATCCAGGTTGGTCGCATGCTAGCGGTAACAATCTGATACACAACCCAGGCGGACATATAGGAGCGTGGTTAGCTGATTTGCTTCTGTATTTATTTGGCGTTTCAGCATGGTTGTGGGTATTGTTTCTCATCTACCTAGTATCGTGGGGTTATCGTAGTATTGATGCAGTAGGAATATTTGACCGGCGCCCATTGTTTGTTTCAGCTGTTGGTTTTGTTACATTCCTAGTTTCAAGTAGTGGACTTGAAGCACTAAGGCTGTATATTCCCAACGTACTCCTACCCCAAGAACCTGGTGGGATGCTGGGTAACTTGATCGTTAAGAATCTAACACAGGCATTAGGTTTTACCGGATCGACTCTTACATTACTAATATTGATTGCTATCGGTTTCAGCTTATTCACTGGGTTTTCATGGGTGCGTTTCGTAGAGAAACTGGGAAGTGTAATTGAAAATTTCTATTTAGGTATTAAGCAACATTTACAAGCTCGACAAGATCGACGCATGGGTACGGCTTCGATGATTAAGCGTAAGGAATTGGTCAAAATCGAGAAAAAACGTTTTGAGGGCCACCCACCACTACATATCGAACCACCCGTTAATACGATTCTTAAATCACCGCGTGAAATTAAGGAAAAACAAGTTCCATTGTTTGCTGATCTGCCCGATTCACCCTTGCCGCCCCTGCACTTATTAGATGAACCGGAAAAAGATGTAGAAATACTGTCACCCGATACACTCGAATTCACGTCACGCCTAATTGAGCGCAAACTATTCGATTTCGGAGTGGAAGTTAGGATTGTGGCTGCTTACCCTGGGCCAGTTATTACTCGCTACGAAATTGAACCCGCCGTAGGAGTGAAAGGTAACCAGATTCTGAATCTAGTAAAAGACCTGGCACGATCACTGTCGGTAGCAAGTATACGTGTAGTTGAAATCATCCCCGGTAAAACAAGCATGGGGCTGGAAATTCCCAATCCCAAGCGACAAATAGTGAAGCTATCTGAGATCTTTAGTTCGCAGGCCTATGCTGATATGCCCTCTCCATTAACTATTGCACTGGGAAAAGACATAGGTGGACATCCAGTAGTGGCTGACCTAGTAAGAATGCCACACATACTTGTAGCAGGAACAACTGGATCGGGCAAATCGGTAGCAATAAACGCCATGATTCTAAGTCTTATCTACAAGGCTACACCTGAGCAAGTACGCCTAATTCTAGTAGACCCGAAAATGCTGGAACTCTCTGTGTATGAAGGTATTCCGCACTTACTGGCACCAGTGGTAACCGATATGCGACAAGCAGCAAATGCGTTGCGCTGGTGCGTAGCGGAAATGGAACGACGTTATAAACTAATGTCGTTGTTAGGAGTACGAAATATAGGTGGTTACAACCAGAAAATCCGTGATGCAGTTAATAATGAGAACACACTCACTAATCCGTTAAGCTTGACACCTGATGCGCCAGAACCACTAGAAGAAATGCCGCTGATTGTGGTAGTGATCGACGAGCTAGCAGACTTGATGATGGTGGTAGGTAAGAAGGTAGAAGAGTTAATTACCAGGCTCGCTCAGAAAGCTCGAGCAGCAGGTGTGCACTTGCTACTTGCAACTCAACGGCCTTCAGTAGATGTTATTACTGGTCTTATTAAAGCTAATATTCCTACACGGGTAGCATTTCAGGTATCAAGTAAGGTAGATTCACGTACTATCCTCGACCAGATGGGCGCTGAAACATTACTAGGACAAGGCGATATGCTTTATCTACCCCCTGGAAGCGGATACCCACAACGAGTACATGGTGCTTTTGTCTCTGATCAGGAAGTACACCGGGTAGTAGAACATCTTAAGATGAACGGTGAGCCTCGCTTTGTAGATGGCGTGCTCGATTCGTTTGAAGAAGGGGGTAGTGAAAGTGAGTATGGCACTGGAACTGTGCAAGAAAGTGGTGAGTTTGACCCGCTCTACAAAGAAGCAGTCGCGGTTGTAATGAGGACTCGTCGTGCCTCAATCTCGCTTGTACAAAGACATCTACGCATTGGTTATAATCGCGCAGCGCGGATGATTGAAAAGATGGAGAACAACGGCCTTGTCTCTGCTATGCAAAGTAATGGCAGCAGAGAAATCTTGGTTCAAGAACGGAATGAATAGTTCCCCAGGAGAATGTGTTTTATTTTTTCTTGAGTAACGCATAGTCAGGATCTCTATTAAGAAACGTCATGAATTTCATTGAACGAACCTATTTTTTCCTGTTTCTATTATTTCTCCCTTGTATGGCCTTGGCTGGCGCCATGGACAGTCTCAAATCTTTTATTAAAGACACTCACGTAGCCCGTGCGACATTTTCTCAAATTTTACTCGATAAAAATGCGCGCACAATACAAGAAGTAAGTGGCACAATGCAATTCGAACGTCCTGGAAAATTTAGATGGAAATATGAAAAACCATATGAGCAGCTGATTGTCGGAGATGGTACAAAAGTATGGTTTTATGACCTCGATCTGAATCAAGTTACAGTACGGAAACTTGATATAGCC
>QIFK01000040.1 GCA_003230615.1 Nitrosospira sp.
CCTCCTGAATTTGCAAGCCGTGGGCTTGCAGCAAACGTAGGTCGGCGGGCACTTTGTCCCCTGCCTCCAGTAGTACGATGTCACCCGGAACCAGTAGTTCTCCTTCAATGCTCCGGCGATTACCGTCACGTACAACGGACGAGCGAAGGGCAAGCATTCGGCGGATTGAATCCATCGCCTTTTCCGCCTTACCCTCCTGAAAGAAACCGATCCCGGCATTGGCGAAAACCACCGCTATAATGACCAACGTATCGACAAGATGATCCAACATCATCGTGATGCCGGCGCAACCCAAAAGCACGTAAATCAGAACATTGTGGAAATGCAGAAGAAAGCGGAGCAACGCGCTGCGTTTTGCTGCCTCTGGCAGACGGTTCGGACCATGAGTTTCTAGTCGTGTAGCCGCTTCCGTTTGACTGAGGCCATTAGCCGTTGTTTTCAAGGCGTGTAGCGCAGTATCCGCTGCACGTTCATGCCAGTTGTTGTTTGTCCCCTCCTTGCCACTCTTACTCATTGCCCTCTACCCTTTTAACAAAGAGAAAACACCAGTATAGGTAGACGAAAGCTGCGCAGCTAATGGAACCCCCTGATTCAATGGCAGCCCAACCAAGTAACCATTAATTCAGCAGAGAGCAGAACGCTAGTCGCATTCGCACATTCATTTGTCACTAGATGACCGTGCAAGTTGATCGCATACCAAGTGAAAACGGTCCTCTATAGCCTCACCAAATATAGGATCTGGCTTAGACTGTGTCTCGGTTTTAATTTTCTTCCAGTCATCGTCATTTAATAGATGTTCAACCAATACGAAGAGACCTTGTTCTTCCTGGTCCATATGAGCACGAAGAATAGAGCTATATAGGCGCCCAGGTATCTCAATCTCCTCCAGCTTCATAATCCTCACTCTCGCCATTGATAATATTTTCAAGTTTTTCGTAAAAGTGCGCTCCAGATTCTCCTAACGTATGATGTTGCTTTGTAAGTTCTGCAACATTTTCTACCACACTAGAATCTCTTGCTGCAAGAAGTGCAAAAATAGCTTCCTCTCTTGGATGATGGATAAGATCGGAATATTGAGTCATGTAATATAGGATATCTGTCATCAGTTGGTAATTCGGGGACTCACCTCTGTGTAAAAGATCTAACTGTGCATCGAGTAAATCAAGCAGTTTTTTAAAATTCAAATGTTCTTTTCGTAGTTTAAAAATTTCATTTTCCATAGTTACCTCTTTCGAATTGAATGGTAAATCACATAGATTAGTACTTAAAAATTTGATGTCTTCTCAGGATTCCTGGCATAACAATATCGGCGGTGCGCGGTCTAACCTATCAATGCCATTATGGGGAGCACCATTTGCTCTACATATTGATGAATGTCGGCTCGACACTCTTCACATGTTTAAGCACCCTACTCGTAATCACTGGCCCAACGATTTCAAACACCACAGTTGAACCAATTACAATAGGCAAAATAGTATCTTTCAGTTCGGGGAAACGCTGAGAGGCCAATAGAGCCATGCCAAGCGCTACGCCAGCTTGCGGAAGCAAACTAAGTCCCATCCAGCGCTGTATTATTGCTTCTGCCCCAGAGAACCGAGCAGCAATTCCAGCACCACAGTATGTACCTACTGTTCGGGCAAGAATATAAACTACGACGATCCACCCCACCGTGAGCAATTCAGCGACATGTAGTGAGGCGCCCGCAAGCAGGAAGAATAGAATCATGAATGGCCACTCAATACCGTTAATTTCGTTAAAAGCTCTTTCATGATGTGATGCCAAGGAAGCAACAGTGCTCCCCATCATTATGGCCGCAAGAATAGGAGAAAGATCTAACCAAACAGCTATTCCTGCGCACAATGTCACCAGTCCTAACGCTTCTGCTAGTGTAGGTTCCCCCGGCAGGATTCGACCGGACAGATAGGCCATTGGCAAACCCAACGCCAATCCAAGCAAAAGGCTACCGCCAATTTCACCAAATCCAGACACAAGCGCATCAGTAGTTCCGCCTTGACCACTGATTGCACTGACTGCTGCTAACATAAAGCTGAAGATCAACAATCCCCAGGCATCATCCAGGGCAACGATACTGAGCATAATGTCAACAAACTTTCCCTTTGCTCTCATTTCTTTCACTACATCCAACAAACCTGCAGGAGCAGTAGCAGTAGCAATGCTGGCCAATAACAAAATAACTACTAGTTTACACCCAATGCGAGTAAACAAAGTGCCACTGTCATCATTGCACCTACTACTTTTCCAGCTGTTATCCACAGAACCGATCGACCATGCTCACGCATAGCAGAAATTGAAATCCGTTGGCCCAGCAGGAAACCCACCATGCTCAGTGCAATATGCGTTAGCAGTGGAAACCAATCTTCTATAAAAACTTCAGGTAACAAAGAAAAACCGGAAGGTCCTATCAGTAGACCAGTTAACAGTAGTAGCGAAACTCTTGGTAATGGTGTGTGACGGCCTACAAGATCGGCCATCAATCCTAAAAGAAACATACCTCCTAGGGCTAACAGTATTGTATGCATATCGGTGCTCTCAAGCACCATGATTAATCTTCACTAATGTTAGCCCTATCATTTTATACATTGTGTACGACATCCCAAAAATAGCTCCCGGAATTCCTATAAGGGTGCGCGGTGCTTGTGTTACGGCAAAAAAAGTTGAAGAAACCAATCTTATATTGGTAAATGTCTGCTTTTGGCACAAAGCCGACGTTGACGAATAATGACTTTCAACATAAAGCGAGCCTACTTATCTACCAGTCAATAAACTGCACATACATATATGATAAAAAGGTAACGCAATGATGACTTTACACAAAAGATTTAGACAAGCAACACATGTGTATTCTCAAATGTATTTGAATTTCAAGTTCCTTTAGCCAAATACAACCAAGTTTCCACCACCGTATCAGGATTAAGCGAAAGGCTCTCGATTCCTTCTTCCATCAGCCATTTCGCCAGATCGGGGTAATCTGATGGCCCTTGACCACAAATCCCGATATATTTACCATTTTTAAGACACGCTTGGATTGCAAGATGTAGTAAGGCTTTTACTGCAGGATCACGCTCATCGAATGATTTAGCAATGAGACTAGAATCACGGTCCAGCCCAAGAGTAAGTTGGGTGAGATCGTTTGATCCGATTGAAAAACCATCAAAGTACTCTAAAAATTGGTTCGCAAGCAGTGCATTGGATGGGATTTCACACATCATAATCAGCCTCAACCCATTCTCACCACGTTTCAAACCGTTCTCAGCTAAAAGTTCTACTACTCGTTTAGCCTCGGTTTGAGTTCTCACAAATGGAATCATGATTTCCACATTGGTAAGTCCCATTTCATTGCGCACTTTTTTTAATGCTCTACATTCAAGCTCGAAACAATCTCGGAACGATTCGGATACATATCTTGAGGCCCCACGAAAACCCAACATCGGGTTTTCTTCTTTGGGCTCGTATCTTTTCCCCCCAATGAGGTTAGAGTATTCGTTGGACTTAAAATCTGACATGCGTACGATCACTGGCTTGGGAAAAAACGCTGCGCCCAGCATAGCAATACCTTCAGTCAGTTTTTCCACATAGAAGCTCACCGGATCACGATAACCTGCACAGTGGTTTTCCAGGTCGTGTTTCAAATCTAATGGGATATTTGGATAATCCAGTGCTAACTTTGGATGTACTCCTATCATCCGAGCGATAATAAACTCGAGCCGGGCAAGTCCCACTCCATGATTTGGCATACGCTGAAGACCGAATGCTAGTTCTGGGTTGCCCACGTTCATGGTGATCTTGACCGGTGGCTTCGGCATACTTTCCAATTCCAGGTCGATCACTTCAACTTCCAAAGCACCTTGGTATATATTGCCGGTGTCTCCCTCCGAGCAGGATACCGTAACTATTTGGTCTTCAGATAATAAGTCGGTAGCATTGCCACAGCCTACCACTGCTGGAATACCCAGTTCGCGAGCAATGATAGCAGCATGGCAAGTGCGTCCACCACGATTGGTGACGATAGCAGAAGCGCGCTTCATTACCGGCTCCCAGTCAGGGTCAGTCATGTCGGTCACCAGCACGTCACCCTTTTGTACCCGAGACATTTCACTGGTGTTCAGAATTAGACGTACCGGCCCACTACCTATTTTCTGGCCAATAGCGTTCCCTGATACTAATACTTCCGATTTTGTTTTTAGACGATAGTGCCTTAGTATTTTAGATGTGACTAAAGATTGCACTGTTTCAGGTCGTGCCTGCAAAATGTAGAGTTTGCCATCGACACCATCTTTGCCCCATTCAATATCCATGGG
>QIFK01000013.1 GCA_003230615.1 Nitrosospira sp.
CCGTTATCCGATGAATCCAAGCAGCTTGAGAAAAGAATTCTTGACCGTCAATTCATATTCAACACGCAGTACAACAAGGTAATGCTGGATAAAGGCTGGCTCAGGTCAGTCATAGATAGCGAGTAATCCGTTCAGGCCGATCAGCGCAAAAATAAGAACCACAAAGACTGCGAACAAGACAACCCCGCTTTTGACAATGATATGCCCTCTGGCCGAATACATGGTGCTCCATGCAGAAAACGCAGTTACCAACCCGGCAGTAATACTGAAAAGCATGATTACAACGGCGAAGAAAAGTTTTAACATAGACACATAGTGGAGTAGAAATTATGGAAATGCAAAGAATATTGGCCATGCAAAGGGCGTTCCAGCAGCGACCTCAAAACCCTCAGATAACACTTGCCCAGCAACAGGGGCAGATCATGGGGGCAAATTACAACCCAAGTGCTGGCATTGAGGCGCTCAGAGCAAAGTTTTCTGGGTTTGCTGGTAGACAGCCCGGTCCGGTCGGACCTGTGGCAAGGCCGCCGATTAACCCCGCAACTCTACCGTATTTGCTGGGCAGGGAACGCAAGCCACAGCCAGGTGGACCACTTCCCCCTGCCGTACCGGTAGGCCAGCCAAATCCGGGCATAGATGCCATGCGTAATAGTTTTGCAAAGGTTGGTGGTAACTATGGGCGCGGTGACGGCCCTTATCGTCGGCAGCCCTTCAGAGATTTTGGGAATCTAAACCAGCAGATTCCTTGATACTGACTTTCTCAAGCAACTCTGTATCGCCTTGGCTATAGCCCGATTCCGAACAATAGATAATACCCTTGTTTCTGAATAGCGGATCAGGAGAGTTGACAACCACCCCGGTTACTTCTCCCTCATAAGCGTAACACTCAGCATCATCAGGGAATTTGGCGAGTTCTGCACGCAGCCATTTTACAGTTCTCATCTAATCACCTTCATCCCAATTAGTCGCAGACTTTTTGATTTGCTTTATTGCTGCAGCAATCATCTTGTCCTCGTCATTGGGGGCACAATCACGGAAATTTATATACAAGTAATCTTCTTCGAAGTAACCTTCCCCCTTAACCGTGAAATCGCGAACCTTCCTAGGGGTCATATCCTGTAGCGTCACTATTTCATCTGTAGTCCAGAGGGTTTCGAATCTAATCATTCCTGCTCTCCTTTGAGAATATCCCCTATACTTAATACCTCTGTGTTCGTGTTGCTCCTATGAACAACAACGGTGCCTTCTTTGCACAGAATATTCACCATCTTCTTAACAAGTGTTTCGGACAACTGGATATACCTGGCTCCTTCCGGTTCGTCTTTCTCAGCACCAAGCCGATTTGCCTGTGACAGAATAGCTGCGATTTGTGTGATATTGGTAATTTCAGCCATCATCTTTCTCCGGTGGTGAATCAATTGAACATTTCTCTCTGTACTGGATGGTGCAATCGTTTATGCCTATCCAGCCGAAGCCGGTCAACTTATCAAATCTACCCCCAAACTTTTTCCACTGAGCAAATTCTGACCCACAACAGTCTGACACCAGATAAACCTTACCATCCTCCGGCCATGTTGATTCGTCGTTTGGATCGAGGGTTTGCCATTTGGGTAAATGCTTTTCAAGGCCGTCAGCAAGATGCTTGCAGGCATCGTAATATCCAGCCCCATACAGTGGGCCAATAATGTTGGCATTGTTATCAAAACGAAAATCACGCCACTTATCCGGTAATTCTGTAAAATCAATCATTGTCTTGCTTCTTGAGAATTGTTCGTAAATCATGAAACTTGATCCACCTCCCACGCCTATTCTTTAGGAACCGTATTTTTTCTTTCGTATGTTCGTCCCTAAATCTCTGCAACTCACTAGCAGCCTTCAGCTTGGCCTCGGCTGCGTTGTAAGCGTCCTGTAATTCACCAGCCGCATCGGTCATTGCATCCAGCGCAAAATCAGATTCAGTCAGTTCAACAACCGCCTTTGCGAGGGCGTTATTTGAAAACTCAAGTAAATTCGCATTGTGTTCCACCCTCCCCAACAAATTCTCCATCATCGGCATCATTTCCAGTGCTAATCCTGCCGTAATGGGTTGGGTTTTAGCCCGTTCAAGCCATGCGCGGATTTCAGTGTTATTCATTGGGGGGTTACCTTTGTTTTATCGAGTGGTCTTTTGATTGAACATAAAGAAATTCCTGCTTTCCGTGCAGAAATCACCCCACAAGCCTCCATGTAGTTGTTCACAACGATACAATTTTCAGGCGTATCTTGATTGATTGTAGTTACGTTTTCCTTTACGTAAATAATGGGTATTCCATTGTTTAGGCAAGCAAGATGTGGTCGACCAACTATATTGGATGGGGATATCAAGAAATCAATATCCGTGTTCCAATAAGCTCTGTCCGACATGGAAATCTTAGGAGCAACATGAGCACCTTTCAGGCAACAATGGAGGTAGCAGATAGAAACCAGTTCTGCTGCTTTTCTGGGATCAACTATTTCGTTGAAAGTTTTGAATACTTCGCTATTTTCTACTGGTGCATGTATCACTGGTTTATTAAGCTTTTCAGAGGCCAGTTTTGATAATTTTGCCTCCACGCCACCCCACACATTAACGCCCCCTTCTGACATTAAATAGTTTTTAACTTGTGCATCGTCTGTTTCGATGGGGGTATTTACGACGAGGACATCAAAATCGTATTTCGATACTTGCTCAATCAGTTCCTCCAAATTATGTATATCCCCAGTCGCCCTGTCGTCTTTTAATTTTGCCACCATCCGCAGGGGTTTTTCAAGCTGCATAATCTCAATTTGTGCCCCCATGACAGCACGTGCCCCGGATACTGCATTGACAGTATCGTTCGTCACAGGAGCATTGACCGCGACGAGTACCTTATTCATATGCACTTCTTCGAGTCCTATTTGACCCTCCAGAAATCTATCCAAAATAGAACCCTCGACATACAACATATTTGCTGTCATTTCATTAAGATCAGAGGCGTTGACTACATTTGGGTGGATAAACAAACGATTGCAAATAGAAGCCACCATCTTTGCGTACGGTGTTGCATCACCGGCATGCCCGCCAATTTCAGCACCGATACCCGTTGGTACAATGAAAACTACATTCATTATTTTCTCCTCAAAATCTTGTGAGAAACAACAGTCCCTTTGAACCATTCTTTTGTAAAATCTGATGCTTTTTGTGCACAAAAATCTTTACATGAAAATATATTAATATAGACACAACGAAGTTCATCCAAGGTATGAATAGTGATGTTGCTGGTCTTTATGAACTGTACTGCAGAAATGCCTTTTAAATGATCCGGGGCTTTGGAATATTCTTCTGGGCAATCATAATAGTCCCACCAAAATAAATCTTCCCTCTGCATGTCTATCAAGTCACATAGGCTGGAAAAATATTTTGCTATTGATTTACGAGTAAAGGTTGACTTATCACAATTGTGTATGTCCAAAATTAATTCTTTTCCAAAATGTTTATCGTCCATTATCTTCCTCGTATTTCAGTGTTGTTCATGATTCTTCCTCGTCAAATATATCCCCGATCAAATCAGCAGAAACGCCGTGTTTATCTCTGAGAGTGCTGAGAACTTTCATGTGGGCGCGCAGGGATTTTTCTGCTGCTTCAAGCCTGTTTAAGAGAATTTCACAATAAGCAATAACATCTATAGCCATTCCCGGAGTCAAAAACATTGGCCCTTTTGTGCGCGATTCTAAATGGGTAATTCGTTCCCGTATTTCAGTGTTGCTTGGGTTGGTCATTTTGATTTTTCCGCATAAACATTTTTGCTACATTTCTAGCAAACCCCTGTCGAGACGAGTCATACGGATCAGCTTCAATAGCCGCTACTGCGGCAGCAAGTAAGTCATTTGCTGGAACCTCATATTCAGGCCGCACAAACCGTGCTTTTTTTACATCTTTTGCTGCGACCACAATTATTCCAGCATCACGCAAATCTTTTAGGTACTTGGGTGATACATTTCCACGTTCAGTTATAAAAATCACTGGTTTACTCATTTCGTTTCTCCATAGCACTACATTGGCATAGTAATATCGTTTGAAGTATCTGGACGCTCTCGTTTGGTGTCAATCGTCCCCATAGATGCTTGGATGGCGTCTATGGTTTCAACCAACTTCATGTACTGGTACCAAGCCCACGGTGGCTCTTGACCCGCATTGATTTTATCTTGTGCCCAAACTCTGACGTTGTTTAAATCATCTTTAATACTCATTTCCCGCACTCCATCGTAAAAACCCCATCCCTCTCCTGAATCAACACGCCGCTATCGCACCTAGCAATAA
>QIFK01000060.1 GCA_003230615.1 Nitrosospira sp.
AATACGCCAACTAGAGGGGGCGTAGCTCAGCTGGGAGAGCATCGCGTTCGCAATGCGAAGGTCGGGAGTTCGATTCTCCTCGTCTCCACCATCAAAACCCCACCAGAGTATAAATGGAAGGTTAAGGATGCTCTCTTGAACATCTCATCCTTCGCTTTGCCTTTGCTACATACATCGCACGATCCGCTGCAGCAATTGCTTCGAATAGTCCTAGTCTGTGGTCTCGCAGGGCCTTACCAACTGAAGCACTAATTCCGTTGGATAATAATGCATTAGTGACATTCTTGAAAATCGCCTCACATCCTTCCGCATCACATTCGATACCTAATATGGCGAATTCGTCTCCACCGATTCTTGCAACGATGTCGTTCTCCCTTAAAACACTTCTAATGCTATTAGATGCACTCCGGATGAGCGCATCACCGTGCACATGTCCTTTTGTATCGTTGACCTGCTTGAGTCCATCTAGATCTACGATTAATACACATGCGGGGCTACCATAACGCTTTGCTCGAGCTTCTTCTATGGCGACACTTTGTTCCCAACCATGGCGATTTAATAAGCCCGTTAATACATCAGTCCGTGCCGCCTGCTGACTGCGCTCTAAGAGTCTTGCCTGTTTAGCAGCTTTGAGATCAGCGAAAAGAACAGTCCCTAGAAGTCTTGTAAGGAACTCAATCAAGGGCAGCTCATCTCTTATCGACTCATCCTGTGGACTTGGATCGATCGCGCACAATGTTCCAAACAGTGAACCATCCGTACTTGCCAATGGCACACCAATGTATGCACCAATTTGGATTTGTTGGGCGATTGGCGATGCTGCAAATAGGGGTACATTTTGGGCATGTGGAACAACTTGAGGGCCGTGTCCAAGAATCATCTGTGAGCAGAAGGAATCACCCCAACGAAACACTGTACCTTCTTCTACGTCGTAACCATGATTCTCAGCCTGCAAAACGAGGCAGTCTGAACCCTCCACCCTTGTCATCATCCAAAGATCAAATCCAAGACGCTGATGCAAGTATGCTAAGGTCGCACGGCTAGCAGCCTCGAAATCATCGAAAGTAGTTAGTTCAACCATTGGCTGATTCCTTTCCGTCTCCAAACGGCAAAAGTTCTACATAAGTAAGCTGGAAAGGAACGATATAGCTAAAACTTACATTGCTAACTAAAATGGCAGACACGATAAATAGACATGAAAAATTGGGCGTGGTTCCCAACAGATAACAACGTTCGTTTTTAGAAAACTGGGCAGGAAATTGATACTGGTATGACATGTTAGCCTCCTTGTACATTAATAAAAAATTCTGATTAAGGTACAAGAAGCACCAAGACATATGAGTCTTGATTCTCTGGTAACTCCGCTGTCTTTTTGCAAGACCGTAAGCTTTGCGTCCCCACCTCGCAATGGGTTTGCCCTTTTTCAGTTACACATATTTTATAGCAACTATTTTAGTTTGACAACTTCCAAAAGTATCTCTGAATATAATTTAGATAAACATGGGCTTAATAGAAGAACTCTTCTTTTCTGTATCGCAAATTACTAAGACTAAGCAAATACAAGAAATCAAAATCCCACTTGGTTTTCGCATTCCATTTCCAGTGCAATAACTCACCTGTACGATACAAGTGAATAAGATAGGGTCATTGAGACGCTCGTATCTTTCTCAGGAAGATGTATTTGTGATATTTGATGCAAAAATAGCCCCAGCTGCGGTGGCCTTGCTGGCCTTAGGTTAGTGTTTAAGCTTTTCCCTCTCCACCTAACCAAAAGCTTGAATCAAACTATAACCTTAGGGGCCGGACACTTGGTATTGAAAAATGATGCACAAAATGACAACCAAGTTGATCTTAATGCGTTATATTGCTATCAGCCATTCATCGAGAACCTCACCTTTAGATGAAGGATAAAAACTAAGCGACTAGAACAGGTAGTTGGAAGGCTAAATTAACCTTGTATAACCCATCAGGGGAGGTTGATATGAAAACGATCAAATTACTGAGCTTTATCATCATCCTACTTGGATCAATTACAAGTAGCTCAATATGGGCAGCGGCACGTAGCGGGGGTGGGCATGGTGGTGGAAGTGAACACCTTGCGATAGGTGGACAGCTTGCCGGAGGGTCACACATGAGTGAGGGTCAACCTTATGCTGACGGGCTGCAAATCGCCAGGAGAGGTGGCCGGGGTTTTAGAGGCGGCCGAGGTTTTAGAGGCGGTCGAGGTTTTAGAGGTGGCCGGGGTTTCTATGGTCGCGGTTTCTATGGTCGCGGTTTTGGTAGATACGGTTACGGTCCAGGCATGGGTTTTGGTAGATACGGTGGGCATTACTATCCACCTTATTACTACGGATGGTAAAACCAGCAACTGTACTATCCGACCATGTGTGCTACCTGCGCACATGGATAGTACAATCGAATTGATATGAACCATATCCAATTATGATGTCTATATTCGTAAGATTAAGAACACCAGATACACTTTTATACGCTAAGGCGTCGCCGTAGCTGACGTCATATCAATATAAAAAAGGGGGAAATGAAGTGTCTTCAAGAAAAGGAGAATATCGATAGCTGACATTTCCCCTAACCAATGGAAACTAGCAACGATTGGATTGCTAATTGTAGTAGCAACTGTTTTAATCACATCGCTCATTATAGGACGAGATATAAAAGTGGCGCCACCTGAAGAAATCGTGCAGACCAAGGAAGCAGATACCCAATTCGCGAAGAAGAACCGACAAACAAACCTAAAGCAGCTGTAAAAGTTGCTACAGCTCCTCCTGCACAAAACCTGTATGTACCCCCCAACCTACGCATCCACCGCAATCTATCATACTTGCATGTTACAAATATGCTCCTGATCAAGTGAACAGCAAGACTGAGGAAGTGGTCAAGGATGCAGCGATTGGAGCTATTGCTGGCGGGACAGGCGGAACACTCTATGTATAGATTCAACGAAAACCAGACAAACGATGCACGATACCAAGAAGCTTATTCTTCCTACATGCGTTCAAGTGGTTATTATTCCTAATTTTATTTTAAACCAATTAGAACATGATATAGAAACACACCATAACCTTGCGTTCCCTTTTATCTGATTTTGCAAGTATCAAAGAATCTAATCGCTTCAAAGTTTGCCTTATGGGGAGATTCCCAACTACAAAGCTCAGTGATTCTTTGAACTACCGCTATTTAAATCTCGATTTTCAAAATTGCAGCTGAAACTGGTGGGTTGAATAATCTTTGAGAAATCAAAAATCGGTTGAAAAAAGTCAGAAAATTCTTCAGATCTAATTTCAGTTTTCTTTCTTTAAATTTATCAAGTGATTGTATCTAATTGCTTAATATATCAGTATAAAACTTCCTATGCTTGTCATGATCTTAGCTTAGGATGGACTAAGCACCCTTCTCGTCTCAATATCATGCTATACTATAAATCTGCTGTGCACTTCCCTTGTATGTGGTTCAAATAGCAGCTGTCGAAGTCCCCGGAGCTCATGCTAGTTGCTCTTTCGGTGCGGTTTTTAAGTAGAACGAAACAACACTGCTCTTGCAGCGTGCATAAAATTTACCCATTGAACCGCCGTATGTATGACTAGAACACACGGTGGTATGGGTAGAAGATACTATGACACTCTTCCCCATCCCAGATAGAGCTTGTTTCAAAGGAGGTTAAAATGGAACGCCAACAATATAATATCAAGGAACACCAACGATATAATATCAAGTTTCCTATTACAAAGGCTCATCAGCTTGAACAGGATAGTGCCTTTTTCAGCCTCAACGAGAACGAACAGGAAATTAAACTCCGCTTTCACGATTATGGCGAAATTTACAAACATCCTGGTCTATACGAACAACTTTTTTATCAACGCCTTAAGTGTAACTCCCCAAAAAAAGTCAGTGATACCCTGAACAAGGTTTTACGGGATAACCGCGTTGAAATGACAGAGTTACGCGTGCTCGATCTAGGGGCCGGAAACGGGATGTTTGGGGAGCAGTTGCATGCTGTGGGCGTAGCCCGCGTCATTGGCGTCGACATCTGCGAAGAAGCCTATATGGCCTGTGAACGTGACAGGCCGGGTGTATACGATGCATATTATGTGCATGATTTTAGTGATCCGGATCCTATAACGCAAAAAAACCTGGTTGCATGGCAGTTTGATTGTCTATCTTGTGTTGCCGCGCTTGGATTTGGTGATATCCCAGCAAAAGCCTTTGCCAATGCATTCAATTTGGTCTCCCCATCAGGATGGATTGCCTTCAACATTAAGGAGTCATTCCTACGTGAGAGTGATCTTTCGGGCTTCTCTCGCTTGATTAAGGCGCTGCTTGTAAATGATTCGCTGGAAGTTCATCATCTAGAGAGGTATCGGCATCGTATTTCCATTGATGGGCGTCCGCTGTTTTATTACGCACTAGTCGGAAGAAAGAAGTTTGATATCCCTGCAGGTATCATGGCTAATCTCGACCACACAAAAAACTAGACTCCATCGGCTTGCGGCGCGTCACGCTGCTGATTCCTTTGAACGTTGTGGCTGTTGAAAGATCGTTGCAAATTGATTGCAATGAGCTATTTTACTTAGTACAACCCATAGAAAAAGCAACCGAAACTCCAAACCCTCGTTTCAGAGAAGGCTCCTCCTAGTGGTGGTCGCCTGTCCTGACCGTATTATTAGGGTCCTCCCCCTCATTCACCACAGCTGGCTCGCCTGCAACACGGAACCATAGGCTGCGATAGGCTGGTGTATTATTCCCCTTTTTAGTAGGCCGACTATAATTGTGAAGCTAAGAACATACAGCGATAAGCCTAGTTCTGACTCTTTACTAACATTTTTTAGTGTCACGCTTACACTCGTTAGTTGTTCAGAGTCAACAGGAAGATATTTTCCTGCAACTGACTCACCCCACGTTCTTGAAAGCGTGGATATCGCTCCAGTACATCAAGTTGTGCTACCAGGCATATTTTGGCATGCTCGCTATAGAGCTCTTCTACCTCACCCCCTGAAACCGAAAACGGTGGGCCCAACATTTCCGGCTGGGAATAATCGAAAGTAATAAGTAGAACCTGCGTTGCGGGTGGCAAGATGTTAAGAAGGTGACGTGCGTAATCTTCTCGCATATCCGGTGGCAGCGCGACTAGAGATGCACGATCGTACACTGCGCTTACATTAGCCAAGTCTCTTTGGCCTAAATCAAAAAAATTACCACCAAGAATACAAATCCCATTTGCTTCATAGCGATTAAATTTATCCCCACCAAGGTAATGCAGAGTATGGCCGCTTTCTTCAAAAAACGCTTGTATTGCGACAATGCTGAATTCCACACCCAACACCGAATACCCTTGCTTATATAACCACAACATATCGCGGCTTTTGCCACAAAGGGGCACGAATACCTCGCTGCCTTGAGCAAGACGTAATTCTTGCCAATACCGACACAAATAAGGATTAATATCATTCTGGTGAAAACCAATTTCTTCCTGCTCCCAACGCTCCAGCCAATAATCCTTTTTCATCTATGTGTATCCCAATCAGTTTTGTTTTTGATACATAGAATAATCCAGTATAAGATTATTCACGCTTCGATAAACTTAATGAAGCTATATAATAAAACTACTAATTCTGCACAAACCGTTCTAAGTAGACTCCATTTTTGAGAATTTAGGTACTTTTACGCACATAAAGATCGAATATAAAACTGAAAGCCAGGGCAGCATGAAAGATAAAACCCATCTTATTTAGGACTTTTATATTGTTTTGGCACTACGTTAGGTACCACAAAACGGAAGGGTCGGAACAGACTTTAAGTTGTAATTGCTGCTTGACTATATACTTCTTAGTTACTTGATTTTGCGCTTTACAAAATTATTTCACGCCCTAAACCATACCCAAAAATCAATTGGCCATACATGTACAATGTTAGACTAACCCTGTAATACTGGTGCCCATTTATCTATAGCCTGTCATACTTTAATATAAGAGCTTTGCATTCAAGGAAGTGTTAACGCATCTGCGGAGCCGTGTAGGTAGTTTCTTTGTCAAAATCTTGCCAGATATAATCAGCTTCGACTAGTGGCGTAGTGGGAATCACAAACGTTGCCACGTCTATAGCTCCACTTA
>QIFK01000163.1 GCA_003230615.1 Nitrosospira sp.
GAAAAGGCTACGGCAGAAACACCAGTTAGCATTTTGCATGTGCTGGAAAATGGATGTAAGACTCCGCTAGACACGACACGATTGCTGGCTCTGATTGAGTCTTCATGTGTAGACCTAGGTGAGGCAGTAAACAGCGAACTGATACTCAAAGCCACGTTGAAAGATCTATACGATGGAGTACCGGTAGAAGAAGTAAGAAAATCTGTCATTCTTTCGGCTCGCGCTTTGATCGAAAAAGAGCCGGCCTACAGCTATGTTACCGCGCGACTTTTGCTGAATAGCATCCGCCTAGAAGTACTAGGAGAAGAAGTAGCTCAGCAAGAAATGATGTCCCGCTATTCAGATTATTTTCCTGGTTTCATCAAGCGTGGCATCAATGCTGAACTATTAGATAAACGTATGGCGCAGTTTGATCTTCCGCGTCTAGCGAAAACACTTGATGCCTCCTGTGACTTTAAATTTGATTACCTTGGCCTACAAACCTTGTATGACCGCTATTTTTTGCATGTGGAAGATCAACGTATCGAATTACCACAAGCATTCTTTATGCGTGTAGCGATGGGACTCGCGCTGAATGAAACTGACCGTGAGGCACGAGCTATTGAGTTTTATCATATTCTGTCGAATTTTGATTTCATGAGCTCGACTCCAACCTTATTTAATGCAGGCACCTGTCGCCCGCAATTGTCTTCGTGTTATCTCTCAACAGTAGCAGATAACCTAGATGGAATCTTCGAATCAATCAAGGAAAACGCCCTACTTGCTAAGTATGCTGGAGGATTAGGTAATGACTGGACACCAGTACGTGCAATGGGTTCATATATCAAAGGAACCAACGGTAAATCGCAAGGTGTGGTGCCATTTCTAAAAATTGTGTCTGACACTGCAGTGGCAGTAAACCAGGGAGGTAAACGTAAAGGTGCAGTTTGCTCTTACCTAGAGTCATGGCATCTAGATATTGAGGAATTTCTGGAACTACGCAAGAATACCGGCGATGACCGTCGTCGGGCCCATGATATGAATACCGCAAATTGGGTTCCCGACCTACTCATGAAACGAGTAATGGAAGGCGGCGAATGGACCCTATTCTCACCTTCCGATGTTCCTGACCTACATGAAAAGTTCGGAAAAGAGTTCGAACAATCTTATCTTGCTTATGAAGATAAGATTGAACGCGGAGAGCTTGATCTGTACAAAAAAATTCCCGCTCAACAATTGTGGCGCAAGATGCTCGGCATGTTATTTGAAACTGGACATCCGTGGATTACTTTCAAGGATCCGTGCAATATTCGCTCACCTCAAAATCATGAGGGTATTGTACATAGTTCTAACCTTTGTACCGAAATTACCCTGAATACAAATGATCAAGAGATTGCCGTATGCAATTTGGGGTCGGTCAATTTGGCGGCGCACATCAAAGACGGAGAACTTAACACGCACAAGCTCAAACGTACAGTTAGTACCGCCATGCGCATGCTGGACAATGTGATTGATATAAATTTTTATGCTGTGGACAAGGCGCGTAATTCCAATCTCAGGCATCGCCCGGTAGGACTAGGTATCATGGGTTTTCAGGACTGCCTGCACATGTTACGTATTCCCTATGCCTCTGAAAAAGCAGTTGAATTTGCCGATCGCTCAATGGAAACAGTAGCTTTTCATGCCTATTGGGCCTCTACCAAGATGGCCGAAGAACGCGGTTGTTATACCTCCTATAGCGGAAGCCTGTGGGATCGAGGAATCCTGCCTCAAGATACTCTTGATCTACTGAAGGAGGCACGTGGCGGTTATGTCGAAATAGACATGTCGACTACGCTGGAATGGGATGAACTACGAAATCGTATCAGAAAACATGGTATGCGTAATTCCAACTGTTTGGCAATTGCGCCGACTGCAACTATTTCCAATATTATCGGTGTATCTGCCAGCATCGAACCAACCTATCAAAATCTCTACGTAAAATCTAATTTGTCAGGTGAATTCACCATTGCCAACAAATCCCTAGTGAGAGATCTAAAAAAACTTGGGATTTGGGATGAAGTAATGATTGCTGATCTCAAGTATTTTGATGGTGCTCTGAGCAAGATAGACCGAGTGCCAGCTGACATCCGTAAACTTTACGCCACTGCATTTGAAATCGAGCCGCAGTGGCTAATTGAGGCTGCAGCAGGGCGGCAAAAATGGATTGACCAGGCACAGTCACTAAATATTTATATGGCGGGTGTTTCCGGCAAAAAATTGGATGAAACTTATAGGCTCGCATGGCTGCGTGGTTTAAAGACTACTTACTATCTTCGCACACTAGGTGCAACATCGGCTGAGAAATCTACGGTCAAGGCAGGTGCCTTGAATGCAGTACCTGCGGATGGGAGTATGACCACAATTAGTGTGTCGGCTACGGCTGCTGAGTTAAAGTATTGCTCAATTGATGACTCTGAATGTGAGTCGTGCCAGTAATTCACGTAACAATAGGAACAAAAGGAGAAAGGTATGCTGACATTTGAGGACAAACAGGCGCAATCAGAGACTCCAGTGCTTAAGGAGGTATTAAATGGCGCGCAAGTGTTAACAACTTCCGAGCCACAAGCACAAACCGTTAGTTCCGTCACTGGTATTAAATCTGAAAACAATGAAAATGGCGAACATTGTGCAGTCAATGATGCCAACCGTCGTATATCAGTGGAGGATAAACGAATTATCAATTGTAAGGCGGATGTTAACCAATTGGTACCGTTTAAGTACAAGTGGGCATGGGAAAAATATCTTTCAGCCTGCGCTAATCACTGGATGCCCCAAGAGATAAACATGAGTCGTGACATCGCGCTCTGGAAAGACCCTAATGGATTAACTGAGGATGAACGCCGCCTGGTCAAACGTAATCTAGGATTTTTTGTTACTGCCGATTCGCTGGCAGCCAATAATATCGTGCTTGGGACCTATCGTCACATCACTAACCCGGAATGTCGTCAATACCTGCTACGTCAGGCTTTTGAAGAGGCGATTCATACGCACGCTTATCAGTACATCGTCGAATCACTTGGGCTTGACGAAGGCGAGATTTTCAATGCCTACCATGAAATAACATCAATCCGTGATAAGGATGAATTTCTGATTCCATTCATTGACATACTTACCGATCCACAATTCAAGACCGGCACACCAGAAGCCGACCAAAAGCTATTAAAAAGCCTGGTCGTATTCGCCTGCATCATGGAGGGACTATTTTTTTATGTTGGCTTTACCCAAATCCTGACATTAGGAAGACAAAACAAGATGACCGGTGCAGCAGAACAATATCAATATATTTTGCGAGATGAATCCATGCACTGCAATTTCGGCATTGATGTCATTAATCAAATCAAGATGGAGAACCCGCATCTTTGGACAAAAGAATTCCGCGATGAAATTAATGGGCTAATACAGAAAGCGGTGGAGCTGGAATACCGTTATGCTGAAGACACGCTACCTCGTGGTGTTTTGGGAATGAATGCGCCGATGTTTAAAGAATACCTGCGCTATATTGCCAACCGCAGATGCCAGCAAATCGGCCTAGACACACTCTATCCGGGCGCTAAAAATCCTTTTCCATGGATGTCTGAAATGATTGATTTAAAAAAGGAAAAGAATTTTTTTGAAACCCGAGTTACTGAGTACCAAACCGGTGGCGCACTAAACTGGGACTAAAATGAGGAGATGGGATTAATGCATCGAATTATATCTTGTTGTGCAAATAATGATTACAGCCTGTGGTTACATTTTGAAGATGGAGTAAAAGGTATTGTAAATTTACATGACTTAGTTGGTGTTGGAATTTTTAGCGCATGGAGAGATATCAAAGTATTCAAGAAAATCAGCATTGATCCGATAAAAGAAAGCGTGTCATGGGAAGGAGGGATTGATCTAGATTCTGATGTGCTCCATGAGTACCTTGTAAGCAAAGCTCAAGAAGCTATGCTGCATTAAAAGAACTACCGCACAATTTGGAGAATGCAATTTAATAGTAGCTTTTTGCTGAACCATAATTGGGCATGTAGTAGTAAGTGTAGTAAATGTAATGAGTTGTAATCTTATGTAACTTTAATTTGGAGGTTGAAATGGCAACTACCAAGAAGAAACCAGCAGCAAAGAAGAAACCAGCAGCAAAGAAGAAAACAGTAGTAAGAAAAGTAGCCGCTAAGAAAAAAGCACCTGCTAGAAAAAAAGTAGCCGCTAAGAAAAAAGCACCTGCAAGAAAAAAAGTAGCCGCTAAGAAAAAACCAGCAGCTAAGAAAAAAGCACCTGCAAGAAAAAAAGTAGCCG
>QIFK01000205.1 GCA_003230615.1 Nitrosospira sp.
TTATTTGCTGTTGCCCTACTAGCACTTTCCGATCCAGCGACAGCTGCTCGACTAGAATCCTTTCGTAAGGAACAGGCAGAAAAAATTAAGGCAATGACCCTTCCTGAACTTGAATAAACTTATTATGAATCCATCTGAGAAAACCTTACTTGAGTCCAGCCTCACTAGCCTCAAATTTCTCCATCGTGGAAAGGTCCGCGATATCTATGCCGTTGATGAAGACAAATTATTAATCATACAAACAGATCGACTATCTGCTTTTGACGTGGTTCTAAAGACACCGGTGCCAGGTAAAGGCAAAGTACTCACAGCTATGTCCAGTTTCTGGTTTAGGAAACTTAGTCACATTATTCCCAATCATCTGACTGAATTTTCACCTGAATCGCTCGTATCAACTGAAGAACTAGAGCAAGTAGTGGATCGAGCGTTTGTGGTAAAACGACTAAAGCCACTACCGATAGAAGCCATCGTACGTGGATATGTTGTGGGCTCTGGCTGGAAGGATTATCAAAAAACTGGTGAAATATGTGGTATCACGCTTCCTACCGGATTACAGCAAGCTGCTAAGATACCTGATGGCGCAATTTTTACACCTTCAACTAAAGCGGACTTGGGGGCACATGACGAGAACATATCATTTGCTGAAGCAGAAAAACTATTGGGTAGTGCGTTAGCAGCACAAGTACGTGACAAAGCAATTGCTCTTTACACTGAAGCGGCAGATTATGCCGTAAAGAAAGGTATTATTATTGCTGATACCAAATTCGAATTTGGTCAGGATAATACAGGCAAGCTTTATCTAATCGATGAAGCGCTGACCCCTGATTCATCGCGATTCTGGCCAGCTGATCAATATGTACCAGGGAAAAATCCGCCCAGCTACGATAAGCAATTTGTCCGCGACTGGTTGGAAACACAGGACTGGAATAAGAAAGCGCCCGCCCCTATATTACCTGCAAATATCCTTTCCCAAACTTCAGAAAAATATCAGGAAGTATTAAGGCTATTGACAGTAAAATAAATTCTTGTCTAAAAAAGTCCTATCAACATTTTAGTCCCCAGCAAATAAAGTAACACTACAAAAACCCTCTTAAGTGTTGTAGTCTGCGCAATATGAGTTGCTCTTGCACCTATAGACGCGGTTAGCGTACTGACTAGAACTACCGCTCCTAGTGCCGGTAAATAAACGTAGCCCAAACTATATTCTGGGAGCGCATGAGACTGAACGATGCCATTAACTATGTAGCCAATTGTTCCTGTGATGGCAATTGGAAAACCAACTGCGGCGGCAGTACCGATAGCATGTTGCAATCTGACATTACACGTGGAAAGAAATGGTACAGTTAGCAACCCTCCACCAATAGCTACCAAGCTGGAAACCCCGCCGATAATACCACCTACCGTAAACATCCCCATCTTGCCAGGAAGTTGACGACTTGGCTTAGGAACATCATTTAGCAATATCTTGGTAGCAGCGTAATAAATGAATACGATAAGAAAAATACTCAAGAACCGGCTAGAAAGACTACTTGCTAGCGTCGCACCACTAAGCGTGCCCACAATGATACCCGGTGTAATATATTTCACAATATGCCAGTTTACCGCTCTGTGCATATGATGGATGCGCAAACTAGAAATAGAGGTAAAAATTATTGCTGCCATGGAAGTACCAAGGGCGAGATGCAAAATACGATCAGGGGGAAAATTTTGTGCGTAGAAAATAAAACTTAGTACCGGTACCATAATCAGCCCACCACCAATACCAAGTAATCCGGCGAAGAAACCAACAACTGCGCCTAGGCACAGATAACCCAACCACCACTCCACGTTATGTTTTACTATGATTGATATTCAGTTTCAGCATTATTCTAATTTGATTAGTTTATTAAGACTCGACCATGAAATTGGCCATTACATGATCCCAATGATGCACTTCCACTCCGCTGGATCTACAGGTGTAATGGACAAGCGATTGCCTTTCTGCAAAATACGCATGCCCAATAGATCAGGATAGCTTCTCAGCTCCTTAATATCAATTAATCGGGTTTTACTGACAAACCTTACATCTACATTAAACCAACGCGGTATCTCTGAAGTAGCTTTCGGATCAAAATATTTGTTGTTGGAATCAAATTGGGTCGTATCAGGATATGCGAGTTTGCAAACCTCCGCAATTCCGACTATACCCGGATGTTTGCAACTCGAATGATAGAAAAAAACTTGGTCACCAATACGCATCTGATCACGCATAAAATTCCGTGCCTGATAGTTACGTACGCCATACCACGCTATAGTCTTATTGGCTCTCTTCGCAAGATCGTCAATGCTTACGTCGGAGGGTTCAGATTTCATCAACCAGTAACGCATAATTCAGAAAATAATGGCCAGCCATACCAAAAAACTGGCGTGTTAAAAAAAGCGGCTATGCCGCTTTTTATATCTTTACAATAAGGCCCCCCGCAAATGCCGTCAGGCTATTATCTTGAACCTTAAGGTTCAAAGTGGTCGTTTTCCGGATGCATCAGGCACTTCCATGTAGGACGCGCACAACAGCATCACATTAGTTCACAACCAGTCTCAAAAAATTGGTTCAAAGAATATGCGCCTAAACAAACATTGCAGGGGACGACTCTTATTCGTTTCACATTCAAGCCAGAGTAGATAACCCTGCTCAAGTACAAGTTTGAAACTTATCAATTCCAAACCACATGTTTGGTAATAATCCCAGCTAGAATAGCTTGTCTTGTTCTGGAGTCGCTGTATCAAGCAGCATCTGCATGTGATCAATTCTACGCTTAAATTCTCCCATGTCAAAACCTCCTCTAATTCGCGTAGCGAGGAGCTCATGAGCTATATTGAGAGCAGCCATAATAGCAATACGCTCAGAACCGACCACCTTTCCATTATCCCTGATCTCGCACATCTGCTTATCTAGATACGACACTGCTTGGAGCAGTTCTTCACGCTCTTCATCAGGGCAAGTTACGCGAAATTCACGCCCCATAATAGCAACATCGACAGATTTACTGACACTCATCATTTGTTACCAGGAAGTTCGTCTAGGAGGGACTCCAAACGAATGGTTGCAGCATTTATTTTTTCTGACAGGTGTTTATTTTCATTGGTAGCGCCGGCTAATTGCTGGCGCAGCTGAATATTTTCCGAACGCTGGCGGTGGCACAATTGCACAAATTGGTTAATTTTTTCTTCCAGAGATTTGAGTTCTGTTTCCATCAGTGCACTATAATTTGAAAATCCCTGTCAAGTCAACTGGTAACAGAATGTTCCAAATGTTATTTCCACAATTAATCCAGTAACTCAGATCATCATAACGAACCGATAATACAAAGTTTCAGGTTAAGTTCACTGATCATGGTAGTATCCAGCCAGGTTTAAGGTGCTAAGACTGATTTTCTCAGTCAAGTTAAACGGGAACCAGGTGAATGCCTGGGCTGCCCCCGCAACGGTAAGTAAGCGCGGATGTATCGATTTATGCCACTGTGAAGCCTATAACTCATGGGAAGGCGATACGTCAAATCTTGCGAGCCCGGATATCGGCCTTGAACAAATATGGAAATATCGCGTGGGGCGATATCCTGACCAGCCCTTTGCGCTCAAGAAACTCTCTCGGCGATATTTCCTTACTTGTTAAAACAGTGGACGGTGGGCCCACTTAACATAAGGAAATATCGTGCATCTGTTTTCTAGAATTATTATTTGTTTAATTTTAGCTGCTCCCGCTTGCTCATGGGCAGATGACCCCCCAGAGAAATCACTTAAAGAAGTTATTGTTACCGCAACGCGCTTTGAACAAAACCCAGAGGAACTACCAATTGGAGTTTCTGTTATTAGTGCTGAACAAATTAAAAATAGTGCTGCATTAACTATACCAGAACTATTACAGCAATTTGCCGGCGTACATACCCGTAACTTGGATGGAGGTCCCGATCAGCAAATAGATTTACGTGGTTTTGGAATAACTGGGAATCAAAACACTTTGGTACTGCTTGATGGTCAACGAATAAATGAAAATGAGTTAGTCGGTATCCAATGGTCAACAATCCCTCTTGATTCGATCGAACGTATCGAGATACTACGCAGCAGTGGCGCAGTTACCTATGGCAGCGGCGCTACAGGTGGTGTAATTAATATCGTGACACGTGCTGCTGAATCTGATCGCATATCTGCTAACGCTGGATTTTC
>QIFK01000023.1 GCA_003230615.1 Nitrosospira sp.
AAATTGTTAAGAAAGCTCTTGGCCCTGAACACCCAATTGTGGCTGCAAGCCTGAATAACTTGGCAACATTGTATTTTGTCCAAATGCAATATTCTCAGGCCAGACCACTTTATAAACGTGCGCTGGAGATTTGGATTCATGCCCTTGGTTCAAAGCATCCTGACGTGGCTACAGGCCTTGAGAATTTAGCAGAGTTGCAACGCAAGACTCGCCAAGATAAAGAAGCAGAGTCATTGGAGAAACGTGCGGCCACAATTCGAGCCATGCAACGATGAATTCCCGCACTCAGTATATGATTCTTCTAAAGAAACAGCGGATAAATTAAAGTCAGTCTGTTTCGTTTGCTTCAAGTGACTGCCATTTTCTATTGATTAAGCCTTGTATTGGTTTGAAGTTAGCCTTGTATTCCATTTTTCGGCTTGCTTTGATCCAGTATCCAAGATAAAGGTAGGGTAGCCCTCGTATGCGGCATTGTTGTATCTGCCACAGTATACTGTGGGTGCCAAAACTAGCACCCTGTGAATCAGGGTCAAAGAATGTATAAACTGATGATATACCATCAGGTAATTCGTCAATGATACTAATTATACGTAGCTGTCCATTTTCATGAAATTCAACTAGCTTGGAGTTGACATTGCTTTGCAATAGGAAATTTTGGTATTGCTCGCGGCTATCGTGATCCATACTTCCACCACAATGGCGTTGCATTTGATAGTGTGAGTAGAGTGCATAATGATCCGGGTGGTAATACAGCTCATGTTTTGTGGCAATTAGATTTTGGTGGCGTTTCCAGGCACGACGTTGAGTGTGGTTGGGAAAAAAATCGTTTACGACGACACGTACTGGAACGCAGCCCTTGCAGTGATCACAATAAGGGCGATAAGTGAAGGTACCACTACGACGAAAACCAGTTTGTACTAATTCACCGTAGGCGTATGTATCTATTAAATGACTAGGTGTCGCTACCTGGGAGCGAGCCAATTTATCTGGCAGATAGCTGCAAGGATAAGATGCAGTGGTGTAAAACTGTAGTGTTGATGAAGAGAAATCATTTAATAGGCTCATTATCGAATTGCCATTTCTTGATTTGATTAGGGTAGTTTACCAATTCTTTTAGTTTTTGACTAAATTCCTTTCGGGGAATTTCACGTGCTCCGAATGAGGCAAGATGGGCAGTTCTCATCTGGCAGTCAATCATTTTGAAATTCCATCGTTCAAGCTGTTTTACTAGATGTACAAATGCAATTTTAGAGGCATCATGAATTTTGGAAAACATTGATTCACCAAAGAACATTTTCCCCTGGGTGATGCCGTATAGACCACCTATTAGTTCATCGTCCACCCAAGTTTCTACTGAATGAGCCAACCCCATTTTATGTAGTACTGTATAGGCTGAAATCATGTCCGAATGTATCCAGGTACCATTTTGTCCCTTGCGTGGTGCGGCGCAGGCCTGTATAACTTGACTGAAATCGCTGTCAAAGCGGACTTCATAGTTCCTATTCCTCAGAACTTTATTTAATGAACGAGAAATTCTAAGTTCACTAGGAAACAGAACCATACGTGGATCAGGGCTCCACCATAAAATAGTTTCGTTTTCATTGAACCAAGGAAAAATTCCACTACGATACGCCTCGATCAGGCGCTTTGGTGAGAGATCTCCCCCAGCAGCTAGCAGACCGTTGGGCTTAATAAGCGCTGTTTCTAAGGGGGGGAAAAAAGAGTTTGGTGTCAGCCAAAAAGTCATACATGTTTTATGATGGTGGGAAGACTTCCTAATTTTACCTGTATTTTAACTTTGATAGGTTCATGGATCATTTCGAAAATTCAGTAAAGAAAAATAGAGAGGAAAAAAATATAAAATTATAGGAAAATAGAGTAGTAGCTCAACTTTTTTACATTCCAGGTAACATAAATCAGAAAACAGAAAAGAATATGGACAAATCTTTGAACCAAATATCCGGGTATTTCACCCAAGTACCGTTATGGCCGTTCGTTTTACTTGTAATGATTATGACTTGCGCTGGAATCTATCAATTATTCATCCGAAAACAACGTTCTATTGATGCCGATAATTTTCGTTTGTCTATCCACTCTATATTATCTGGTTTGTACCCAGAGCCTGCTAACTGGCCTAAAGATATCGGCGTGTATTTACGTGATAGATTGCCTGCAATGCAAGAGGTGGTAGAAGACTTCAGACATGATATTCCTCAAGAGCGTATACCCGCCTACAATAAGGACTGGCATAGCTACTGCCAATTTTGTGATGAAATAACTGACGATAAATGCGTTGCGGCAGAACTGAATCCCAGTGATGTGCCAGATCCAAAGCAGGTTTTTCATACTCTTGTGTCTAATATCCTACGTCATGAAGCAATGAAATAACTGACGATAAATGCGTTGTAGCGGAACTGAATCCTGGACGCATCAGATCCAAAGCAGGTTTTTCATGCTCTTGTTTCTAACATTCTACGTCATGAAAAATAGATTTCTCCATCTGGATCTCGTATATGGGGTAATTGATATAATTTCGGTAATTCCAGCAGAAACGGAGTTTATTACTACAAATTATTTACTGGGCATGCTATGTCTCTCCCTAAATCCATTGTCTCCTGTTCATCCAATATAACGCATGCCTTGCCCTAACATTTCGGGGGTAATGAGTGTAATGTTTTTATCGGTGACATAAAATCGCTTGTGGTCTTCTTCCTGATCGTACCCTACTGTCAATCCCTCAGGAATTACACAATTTTTGTCCACTACTACCCGCTTGAGACGTACATTTCGGCCGATTTCTACATTAGGAAGTATCACCGAGTCTTCGATATTGCTATAGCTGTGTACATGTACGTTTGAAAACAGTAGAGAGCGACGCACTGTTGAACCACTAATAAGGCAACCACCCGACACCATCGAGTTCACTGCTTGACCTAATTGGCCTTTCTTTTCATGTATAAATTTAGCAGGAGGCAACTGTTCTTGGTGTGTCCAGATCGGCCAGTCTTCATCGTATAGGTTGAGTTCCGGGATCACAGTAGTAAGGTCAAGATTAGCTTCCCAATAGGCATCTACTGTCCCTACATCTCTCCAGTATGGTACTCCAGAGGAGGAAATGTTGACGCAACTGTCAAGGAATCGGTGGGCGAATACCCGGTAGCGAGATACCTGATAAGGAATCAGATCCTTGGCAAAATCGTGAGACGAGCTTTTTTCTTTATGGTCACGGAGTAACTGTTCGAAAAGAAACGATGCGTTGAACACATAAATACCCATGCTGGCAAGTGCTTGTCCAGGTTTGCCGGGAATGGGTGTGGCATTCTCCGGTTTAGGTTTTTCAGTAAAACTAGTGATGCGCCATTCATCGTTGACACTCATGATGCCAAACTCACTCGTTTCTTCTAACGGAATGGTCAGGCAAGCCACAGTCATATCAGCAGATTTCTCAACATGATCAGTTATTAATTTACTGTAATCCATTTTGTAGATGTGATCGCCACCTAGAATCAGTACAAACTTCGGATTATGGCGGCGCAAGATATCTATATTTTGAAACACAGCATCAGCAGTTCCTTGGTACCAAACTTCCCCTGTCATTTGCTGTGCCGGCAGTAATTCGACGAATTCCTTGAAGCGCCCATCGAGAAAACTCCATCCGTACTGAATATGACGAACTAGGCTCTGCGCCTTGTATTGGGTAGCAACTCCGATACGTCGAATACCAGAGTTGACACAGTTGGAAAGAGTAAAATCAATGATGCGAAACTTGCCTCCAAATGGTACCGCAGGTTTCGCTCGCCAGTCAGTAAGCTGTTGCAAGCGGCTGCCGCGCCCACCTGCCAGTATCAGGGCTATAGCACCGCGTGTAAGGTGAGCATCAAAAGTGGGGTTTGTTTCATCTTTTATCGGGGAAGAACTTGTATGGATGCATTCTATTTTCTCCATGGTTATACCTTTTTTGTCTGCCAATGTTTACCTATTATGCCACTTTTTAATAGTACACTTGATCTGAATTAACAGTCTTAAGCAAGTTATAATTCGTTATATGCGATCTAAGCCAGCAATACTTTGTATGTCAGACAAAGTTAATCGTCCCCAAGAGGCAATACTAACGGAACGGCT